>JAUXFS010000155.1 GCA_030622775.1 Rhodospirillales bacterium
GGGCGAGCTGGAAGGACGCCCCCGCGGCGTCAACGCACCTCGACGATGCTCCAGCATCGCCTTCGGCACGTTTCCTGGCAGGGGCATCCTTCCAACTCGTTGAAAATACACCATATGTTTCCGGACGGACTCTCAACGCAATGGCGACTGGACACACATGGTAAACCCTATGAATACTACGGGTGAACCAACGGAACCTGACCATGTGCGCTAAGCGTTTGCTCGTCGTAGACGATGAACCAAGATTTGCGGCTTTCGTCCGCCGGGTCGCGGTTCCGCTTGGCTACGATGTGGAAGTCACCACCCACGGACGCGATTTCCAGAGCGCCTACGAGCGCGAAACGCCCGACATGATCGTTGTCGACATGGTCATGCCGGATATCGATGGAAACGAGCTTGTCTTGTGGTTGGTGGAAAAAGGGTGCGAGGCGGACATCCTGATCATCACCGGGTACAGTCCGGACTATGCGATCAACGCCAAAATTCTCGGAGAATTCAAAGGTCTGAAATCGGTGACGACGATGAGCAAGCCGATCAGCGTCAAGGAGCTCCGCAAGGCTCTCGCTTCCGGGGGCCATATGCCAGACCCAGACCACTAGAACCGTCTTCGGAGAGCGGAAGTGCGTGAGTACAAGAGAGTTCTTCTCTTGATCCCGATCATGGCGGTGGTCGCCGCGGTGATCGGCGGGGCCGCGATCGGTGTCCTCTACGACGTCGCGCTGGGGCAGGAGCGCTTGCGTCTGATGGAAACCGCGCAAAGCCAAGCGCGCCTCATGGAGGCGGTGGCGCGTTTCGATCAAGAATACTCAACCTATCCGGGAGGCTCACTCGCCGCCACCCTTGCGCAGATCGGCGATGCGCACGAGCGCTTCCGTCAACACGGTCTAGGGGAGACGGGAGAATTCACCCTGGCCCGGCGGGAGGGCGACGACATCGTGTTTGTGTTGAGGCACCGATATTCCGATGTCGACAAGCCCGCGCCCATCCCGTTCGACTCCCGCCTCGCCGAACCGATGAGACGCGCGTTGAACGGGAAGTCGGGATCGGTGATCGGCCTCGACTATCGGGGCGAAACGGTCATGGCGGCCTACGAACCGGTGGCGCACCTGGACCTCGGCATCGTCGCCAAGATCGATCTGGCCGAGATCCGCGCCCCCTTTCTCAGGGCGATCGGCATTGTCGTGGCCATCGCTCTTGTCGTCATCGCGGCGGGTACGATGCTGTTTTTCACGGTCAGCGAGCCCATCGTCCGAAGCATCCGGGAAGGCGAAACCCGGTTCCGCGAGTTGTTCGAAAACATGAACAGCGGCGCCGCCGTCTATTCGGCCACGGCGGACGGCTCCGACTTCATTTTCAAGGACTTCAACCGGGCCGGCGAGCGGATCAACAAAATCGACCGCGCCGAACTGATCGGAAGACCGTTGACCGAAGCGTTCCCGGAGGTCGAACGGTTCGGGTTGCTCGACGTCCTCGGAAGAGTGTGGCGAACCGGAGAACCCGAGCGGCTGCCCGCCGCGTACTACGAGGACCATCGTATCTCGGGTTGGCGGACGATTTACGCCTACAAATTGCCGAGCGGAGAAATTGTCTCTCTGTTCGAGGATGTCACCGATCGAAAGCGCGCCGAGACGGCCTTGCAGGAAAGCGAGGAGCGATTCCGCAGCATCGCCGAATCCGCGAAAGACGCCATCATTTCCATCGACGGCGCGGGAAGCGTCGTTTCCTGGAACCGGGCCGCCGAGCTTATTTTCGGATACGCCGCCTCGGAGATGTTGGGCGAACCTCTTATCAAGCTGATCCCGGAGCGATACCGGGAAGGACACAAGATCGGGCTGGAGCGGGCAATCGCCGACGGCGAGCGTCATATGATCGGCAAGACCGTCGAACTGGAGGGACTGCGCAGGGACCAAACGGAGATATCCATAGAGCTCTCTCTCTCGACCTGGACTCTGGGAGAGGACCGGTTTTTCACCGGCATCGTTCGCGACATCACCGAGCGCAAGCGGACAGAGGGGGATCTGCGGAAGCTGTTTCAAGCCATGGAGCAAAGTCCGGCCTCGGTGGTCATTACCGATGTCAAAGGGGGAATCGAGTACATCAATCCCAAATTCACCGAAACCACCGGGTACACATACGCCGAGGTCTTCGGAAGAAACCCCCGGATTTTGAAGTCGGGGGACACTTCTCCGGACGAATACACACGGCTGTGGCGGACGATCAGCGCGGGAAACGTCTGGAGGGGGGAACTCCACAACAAAAAGAAGAACGGGGAGTTGTTCTGGGAACTCGCCTCCATCGCTCCCGTCCGGGACGCCCGCGGGAAAATCACCCATTACGTCGGGGTCAAGGAGGACATCACCGAGAGCAAGGCGACCGAGGAACGACTGCGTCAGGTCCAGAAGATGGAGGTCATCGGTCAGTTCACCGGCGGAATCGCCCATGACTTCAACAACCTTCTGGCGATCATCCTGGGCAATCTCCAGCTCCTCGAGGAAAGCGCGGCGGCCGACGGCGAAGGCCGCGAGTTGATCGCGGACGCCATCTGGTCCGCGGAAAGGGGCGCGGAGCTGACTCACCGTCTTCTGGCGTTCGCCCGGCGTCAACGGCTCACCCCACGCGTGACCGATCTGAACCACGTGGTCGGCGAGATGACCGACCTCATTCGACGCACGCTCGGCGCGAGCATCCAGATCCGCGAAGTTCTTGCCCCCGGTTTGTGGGAGACGATGATCGATCGCGGCCAGTTGGAGAACGCGCTGCTCAATCTGGTGGTGAATGCTCGTGACGCCATGCCCGACGGTGGCGTTCTCACCATCGCCACGGACAACGCCGTTCTCCGGCCGGGCGACGTGACGAACGTTCAGGAATTCTCGCCCGGGGAATACGCGATGTTGGTGGTCGGCGACACCGGAACCGGGATGCCGCCCGAGGTGGTCGAGCGTATCTTCGAGCCCTTCTTCACCACCAAGAAATTCGGCGAAGGCAGCGGCCTTGGCCTCAGCATGATCTACGGTTTCGTCAGACAGTCGGGCGGCTACATCACCGTCGATAGCGCGGTCGACCGCGGCACGACGGTGAAACTGTATATACCGAGAGTCTCTTCCTCCGGGGCGCCAGCGACGGAGGTCGCGTCCGAAGTCGCAAGCAAGACGTGAGGCGGCGGCGGCGGCTATGCCGGAGCATCGTCGAGCGCCACCGACGCCCCGAGAATGCGGGAAACACGATCGCAATGGGTCCGTATCGGCACAAATTGGTATAAGCTGATCTCATCCGAGGAAGGTCGCCCGCCCCGTCGCACAGACCCTAATTGTACAGGCTTGTCTCATGACCGATGAACAGCAGAGCATGCTGCAATACGAGATGGTCCAGGTGATCGCTGCCCATGCGTATTTTGCCCGGGAGCAGATCGGAAAAGAGACGCTCGACGGCAGGGTCCTGGAAGTCATGGGACGGGTTCCCCGGCATGAGTTCGTGCCGCTCGAGCTGACGGCCTATGCTTACGCGGATCAGCCCCTGCCGATCGGTTACGAGAAGACCATCTCCCAACCGTTCATCATCGCTCTGATGACCGACCTGGTGGAAATCCAGCCGACCGATCGGGTCCTCGAGATCGGCACCGGGCTCGGCTACCACACGGCCGTACTCGCCGAACTGTCCGCACAGGTCTACTCGATCGAGATCATCGAAGAGTTGGCGGTGCAGGCTCCGAAAAGGCTGGGGCCGCTGGGATACACCAACGTCGAGACCCGGATCGCCAACGGGGAGCACGGTTGGCCCGAACATGCGCCGTTCGATAAGATCGTCGTCTGCGCCGCGTGCGAACTGGTTCCGACGGCATTCATCACCCAACTGAAGCCGGGCGGCAAGATGGTCATACCCGCCGGCCTGGCCGATGCGCAGAACCTGATGGTCGTCGAAAAGAACCTCGAGGGTCGCGTCAAAACCCGGGAAGTCCTGCCTGTTCGGTTCTCCGCGATGGAAACGGCGAATTGACTTCGGCTTGAACGATTCGGCGCGAGCGCGCCCTGATCCCGGGCGCCGGGACGGTTTGAAGCGCCGTTTCCGGCCGTCTCGCGCCGAAGTTTGCTTCACGAGTCCCGCCTGTGGCAAAAGGATCGCAGGTTGGTATTACCGTCCAACGTTTGGGAACACCCGGCCTGGTGATTGCGCCCGTACCCTCGTTTCGTCGCAAGGTCTGGTCCGTAATCTTGCTGGCCGCCTTCCTTTTGTCATCCCCGGCCCGGGGCGAACCCGCCGGTTTTGAGGATTGGGTGAGCGAACTGCGCCGGGAAGCCCTGGCCAAGGGTGTCGACGCCGCCACCTTCGATCGAGCTTTCGCCGACGTCGCGCCGATCGAACGGGTGATCGAGTTGGATCGCCGGCAACCCGAGTTCACCCAGACGTTCTGGCAATACCTCGACAAGCGCGTCACCCCCGCACGCATCGAGCGGGGCCGCGCCCAGTTGGCCAACCACCGCGCGCTGTTGGAATTGGTGAGCCGGCGCTACGGTGTCCAGCCTCGTTTTCTGGTGGCCTTCTGGGCTCTGGAAAGCAATTTCGGCGACTACACCGGCACGTTTCCGGCGGTCGCGGCACTGGCCACCCTGGCTTTCGACGAGAGGCGCGGTGCATTCTTCCGCCAACAACTGCTCGCGCTGCTGGCGATCATCGAGAAGGACGGCATCCCCGTCGACGCCAACAGCTCGTGGGCGGGAGCGATGGGCCAGCCCCAGTTCATCCCCACCACCTACCGGGATTTCGCCGTCGATTTCGACGGCAACGGCAAGCGCGACCTGTGGAACAGCCTTGCCGATGTGTTCGGCTCCTCGGCGAACTATCTGGCGTCCGCGGGCTGGCAGGGAAACAGGACCTGGGGGCGGGAGGTCCGTCTGCCGGCGGGTTTCGATTTCGGCCTCACCGGCCTCGAAATCGCGAAGCCGTTGGCCGAGTGGCGGCGGCTTGGCGTCCGAAAGGCCGATGGCCACGGCCTGCCGCGGGTCGATATCGAGGGCTCGATCATCCTTCCCGGAGGCGCGACCGGCGGTCCGGCGCTCATGGTGTATCGCAACTTCCGCGCAATCATGATCTGGAACCGCTCGATTCTTTACGCCGTCGCGGTCGGGCACCTGGCCGATCGGCTGGCGGGGAAGGGGGCGTTGGTCACGCCGCGGCCCGAGAAAGAGGTCCCGCTTTCCCGCTCGGATGTCATGGAAATTCAGCGTCTCCTGCAAAGAGCGGGCTTCGACGCGGGTTCGCCGGACGGGGTTGTCGGCCCCAACACGCGCAAGGCGATCAAGGGCTTCCAACGGCACGCCCGCCTTCCGCCCGACGGCTTTCCCACGATCGGTCTGCTGGAGCGCTTGAGATCGACCGCTGGTAACTGAGGTATTGCGGCGATGGCAGGCAACGTTGCTACGTACGATGTGTTCACCGGAGGAATTGCGGGTCTTGTCCGTACTTTGTAGGGAGCGATGAAATGACCGGATTGCCGACGCTAGGAAGGGGCGAACGAAAGCTGGCAAGATTTTTAGCGACGCTGGGCGCGATCCACATTGCCGCGATCCTGTCGAATTGCGCCGAAACCGAACAGACGAAACAGTCGCCCCA
>JAUXFS010000545.1 GCA_030622775.1 Rhodospirillales bacterium
GATCTATCCACCGGATGGGTAGAGGAGGAAAGGATCGCGCAAAAATCAGAGCGACGCATCACGATCTTGGACTCGAGCTCCCTGTTCTGGGCGTGAGGATGCTCGAGGTGCTTGCTCGGTTTGCCGTGTTTGACCGTGGCTGTCGTTCTCTCCTTTCGGTTTGGATCAGCCCAGGCGCGCGGCTTTCTCGGTTGGCGGCCTGACCGCCCAGAGCTTCCCTGCTCCCAGATCGAACCACCAGCCGTAGAGGCCGAGCTTCTGCTGGTTGACCTTTTCCCGGATCCAGGGGTAGGTCATCAGATTGGCCGTCGACTCCCGGATCGAGGCTTGTTCGACCTCTCTCAGGTCCTGGGCATCACCCTCGCCCTTGCCGGCGCGGACATGGTGCGCGCACGCGCCGCCGACGATGGACATCCAGGGTCCGATGAAGTCGCGTTTGTTCCCCTCCTCGCCCAGTCCCCGCACCAGTTCCTGGATGCCGCCGCACTGGGAGTGGCCGAGGATGATGATGTGGCTCACCCCGAGATCGCGAACGGCGAATTCGAGGGCGGCGCTGGTCCCGTGGTGGAGCCCGTCCGGCTTGAACGGCGGCACGATGTTGGCGACGTTGCGCACGACGAACAGTTCGCCGGGTTCGGATTGGGTCAGGATCGCCGGATCGACCCGCGCATCCGAACAGGCGATGACCATGACCTCCGGGTGCTGCCCCTGTTGCAGCGTCTCGAACAGCTTCGGCCGCCGTTCGTAGTAGTGAGCGCGGAAGCTACGGAAGCCGGCGAGGAGGCGATCGATGGTCGACATGGATGTCATCTCGGGGTTCCTTGGTTGCATCGGTCCCGTCTTTGGCCTTCCCGATGTCGGCGAACACGCGCCGTCGAAACGCCGACGACCGCCGTATCCGTGGCCCGGCCGCCGACTCACCGCTGGTCGAGCGGCACGTAGGGGCGGACGGGGTGGCCGGTGTAGCGCTGCCGGGGGCGGCCGATGCGTTGGCCGGGGGCCTCGATCATCTCCTTCCACTGCGCCACCCAGCCGACCGAGCGGCCGAGGGCGAACAGCGCCGGGAACATCGCGGTCGGGAACCCCATCGCCCTGAGGGTGATCCCCGAATAAAAGTCGACGTTGGGAAACAGCTTGCGTTCGATGAAGTAGTCGTCCTCGCGGGCGATGCGCTCCAGTTCCAGCGCCAGCTCGAACAGCGGTTCGCCCTTCTTGTCCAGTTCCTCCAGCACCTCGTGGCACGACTCGCGCAGAATCGCCGCCCGGGGGTCGTAGTTCTTGTAGACCCGGTGGCCGAAACCCATCAGCCGGAAGGGATCGTTCTTGTCCTTGGCCCGTTTGATGAATTCGGGGATGCGGTCCCTGCTGCCGATCTCCATCAGCATGCTGAGCACCGCTTCGTTGGCGCCGCCGTGGGCGGGACCCCACAGACAGGCGATGCCGGCGGCCATGCAGGCGTACGGGTTGGCCTGGCTGGAGCCGGCGATGCGCACCGTCGCCGTCGAGGCGTTCTGCTCGTGGTCGGCGTGGAGCACCAGGAACCGGTTCATCGCCCGCGCCAGCACCGGGCTGACCACATAGGGCTCGCACGGGACGGCGAAGCACATGTGGAGGAAGTTGGCGGCGTAGTCGAGATCGTTGCGCGGGTAGATGAACGGCTGGCCAATCGAATACTTGTAGGCCATCGCCGCGATCGTCGGCAGCTTGGCGATGATCCGGTGGGTCGCCACCATCCGGCCGTGCGGATCGGTGACGTCGGTGTCCTCGTGGTAGAAGGCGCTCAGCGCGCCGACGGTCCCGACCATCACCGCCATCGGATGGGCGTCGCGGCGAAACCCCTTGAAGAACTGGGGCAACTGGTCGTGGACCATCGTGTGATGGGTGATGACGTCCTCGAACTCCCGCAACTGCTCCGCGTCGGGCAGATCGCCGTAGAGCAACAGATAGCAGACCTCGATGAAGCCGGCGTTGGTCGCCAGCTCCTCGATCGCATAGCCCCGGTGCAACAGAACCCCGCGGCCGCCGTCGATGTAGGTGACGGTGGAGTCACAGCTCGCCGTCGACATGTAACCCGGGTCGAAGGTGAAGTAACCGGTGTCCTGATACAGCCGCTGCACATCGATTACCTTGGGGCCGTGGGTCGGGCTCAATACCGGCAGATCGACCTGCTTGCCGGTGCCGTGGAAGATCACCGTCACCTTCTCTCCGTCGACGGGCTCGACGATCTCCAGTTCGGGAAGTTCACGTGCCATGGCGTTCTGTCCTCATTTCTATCCGGGTTGACAGTTTCGCGGCGGATGCCGGCGGCCACCGAGCGCCGTCGTCGTGCATCAACGCAATGTTTGCTTCCATGAATTGATGAGCGGCGCCGAAGGGTTCAAGAGCACCTCCGCTGCCGGTCGCTCACAGGCTACCATCGAGGCTGGCGAGAAGGACGCCCTTCAGGTTGGCCGGGGTCAGCGGAACCGGGTTGGTGGCGGCGGTCGGATCGACGGCGAAGTCGGAGGCCAA
>JAUXFS010000321.1 GCA_030622775.1 Rhodospirillales bacterium
CGCGGTGAACCGGTTGTCGACAGCTCTGGTGGTTTTCTTCGGCGCGATCGCGATCGCGACCGCCCATGCTTTCGACCCCTCGGCGCTGGACAGCCTGCGCAACAGCAATCATTGCGCCAAGTGCGACCTGAGCGGCGCCGATCTCGGCGGCGCCGAGTTGACCGGGGCCGGACTGGCCGGCGCCGACCTGAGCGGAGCCGACCTGCGAAAGGCCTTGCTGATCGGGGCCAATTTGAGCGGCGCGAACCTGCGCAAGGCCGACCTCGGCGGCGCCCTTCTCGAAGACGCCAATCTCGCCGGCGCCGATTTGACCGGCGCCAAGCTGAAGGCAGCCAGACTGAGCGGCGTCGATCTCGTTGGCGCCTCCGGCCTGACCCAGGCGCAACTCGACCAGACCTGCAACGACGCCACCGGGTTCCCCGACAAGACGCGCCTACCGAAAGGACTGACCCTCAAACGCTGCCGGTGACAGCCGCGGCTTTCGGGCAAACTATCCCGACGGGCTCCCGGGCGGCGCGTATACTTCGATCTCGCCGGAGACGCCGCGCAGGCCGTGACGGCCGCAAGAGCGCCAGGCGAGCGGCGCGAGATCGGCGAACGCGGAGGACGCGACGACGGGCTCGCCGAGGTCCTTGGTCAGACCTTCGAGCCGAACGACCTCGTTGACCGCGCGGCCGATGACGGTGAATTCGATCCGCTCGGGAATACCGATATTGCCGTACAGGACCCGGCCGACGTGGAGGCCGACCCCATAGCGCAGCGGGGCCTCGCCGCAGGCCGATCGCTCACGGTTGACCGCCGCCATCCTGCCATCGGCGTCGCGTGTCGCCGCGAGCGCCGCCTGCGCCGCCTGGGTCGCGCCCGAAGAACCCTTGATCGGAAACATGGCGAGGACGGAGTCACCGATGAAGCCGAGGACCTCGCCAGCGTTATCGACGACCGCGCCCGCGGTGCATCCGAAGTAGCTGTCGAGCAGGGTGAGGAACCGTTCGGCCGACAGCCGGTCGGCGAACTCCGTCGATCCGCGAAGATCACAGTACCAGAGAACCGCGTGAATGAACTCGCCGTCGCCCCGTTGGATCTGTCCCGCGAGGACCCGCGAACCGGCGTCGGCGCCGAGATAGGCCGCGGCGACATTGGCGGCGGTCTGCTCGCGTTTGGCGACCTTGACCGCGACCCCCAGGCGGGGCTGCAACCGGCGCAGCGTCACGATGTCACCGTTCGAGAAGCCGCCCGGGCGATCGGTGAGCCACGAGCATAGGATGCCGTCCTGACGCTCGTACGCCGTCGCCTCGTCCCCGAAAGGCGTGAGCAAGGCGAAGTACTCCGTCGCTCCCGCTTCGCGCAATTGAACCAACAACGGAAAACGGGACCACTCGCCCGGAGCCTCGAGCTTGTGACGCGTTTCGCGGACCCGCCCCCGCGACATGGCGAACAATGGGCTCTGCTGCCACTGCGGGCCGGTCCCCGAGACGTGATCGAAACGCTCGACACTGGCCTCGCCGTTCCGCCACCAGGTCACCGTTACCGACGAAAACATCGGATGCACGGTGCGTACCGCCAGGTGGCCCCGTTGAATTGGAAGTCCCGCATCCCGGAGACGCTCGCAGAACGCGGTGAAAAGCTCGTCGATGCGAACCTCGCCAAGCGCCTGGCCGATCAACCAGTCGCTGATCGCCCGTATCCGGTTTTCATTTCCTTGAGCTTTGCTCATCGCCCCCGACCCCACGAACCGTGACCATCGTCGTTAACAATATAGGCATTGATTCACCGGCGTTCTCCTCCGATCAATCGTCGTGCCGTCGCGGTTGCTCAATTCTTGGTGTCGCGGCAACAACCGGATCGGGCGCCCGCGCCGGAACGGAGGGCGGCGAGCCGGGGCCAGAGGAATTCCACCACCACCGAACCGCAGACGACGATGATCGCCGCCACCTGGATCGCGGTGATCGGCTGGGTCAGGAATACGAGCGCCAGCAGCGCGGTGATCACCGGCTTGAGAAAGAACAGGTAGGACCCGCGGGTGATGTCGGGGACCGCCGCCAACCCGCCCACCCACAGGAGCTGGGTAATCGTGGTGTTCCACACGCCGAGGGTCAACAACGACCACCGCTCGACCGGCGGCCGGTCGAACAGGGTGAACGGATCGACCCAGACGTTCCAGGCGACGCCGACGATGACCCACAGCCCCGCCGCGCCGAGGGTGATGGTGATGGTGGTGATGCGGATCGCCCCGTGTTTGATGATCAGCGGCCGCGCCATCACCGCATAGCCGGCGGCCAGGGCGGCGCACGCGATCGCCAGACCGATGCCGTAGAGCGAGCCCTCCCGTCCCGCCAACTCCCCCAGGTACCCGTCGGTCACCAGTAGGGCGACGCCGATCACCGCGCAGGCGCCGCTCAGGATCTTGGGGACGGAAAAAGGAACCCGGTTGATCACCAGGTTGGCGAGCCCGACGAAGATCGGGATCGTCGTCACCAGGGTGCCGACCTGGACGACGGTGGCGAAATCGAGCGCCCAATGGAACGCCAGGTAGGCTAGGCTCACCCCCCACAGCGACAGCCACAGCAGCCGTCCGCCGTCCTCCTTCAGCGGCGTGATCAGGTCGCGGGTGCTCTTTCGGCTCAACGCGGCGACGAGCAGGCCGGCGGCGCCGGTGAGGTAACGCCAAACCGAGACCTCCGGGCCGGCGACGCCGGAGAGCACGGCGAAGACCTCGCTCGAAGCGTGGCCGCAAACACCGATGAAGACGACGAGATAGGCGAGATTGGAACGATCGGACATCGCCGTCAAAGTTCTTCGGCAAACGCGATCAGCGCCGCCGCCAGCGCCGTCGGCCGCTCGAGCGGGATCAGATGGCCGGCGTCCTCCATCTCCAGTGTTTTCGCCCTCGGCAAGCGGGCGGTCAACTCCGCCACGTCCTCGCGGTCGTAGAACAGCCGGTCCCTGAGGCCGGTGACCACCAGCAACGGCGCCGTCACCCGCTCGTAGGGCACGTCCCAATCGGTGTGCCGGGCGTGGGCGAGGAGGGAGAAGTGGCCGTCTTCCGGATCAATCGGCTCGTAGGCCTCCTCGGTCAGGAAGTCGCCGCGGATTTGGACCAGCCGCTCCTCGTTGACGAGCAACGGCATATACATGTCCATGACCAGTCGGAGACCTCCGACCCTCGCCGTTCTCGCCATCGCCGCGTTGATCCAGTCGAGGCGCGGGCTTGATTTGCGCAGCGTATTGACCAGCACTAGCCCTTCCGCCGGCGCCCCCGCCAGGTATGCCCTCGTCGCGAACAGGCCGCCGATGGACAAACCGACGAGGATCGGTCGCGGCGGACCGACGGCCTCGAGCAGCCGCTTGAGATCCCCAACGATCAGGGATTGATCGAGAGCGATCCCCGGGCTGAACGGGCTGCCGGCCTGGCCGCGGAAATTGTAGGCGAGGGTTCCGGAGCCGGCGGTGCGCAGCGTCGGCCCGATGTCGGCCTGCCAGGTGCCGGTGTTGCCGGTCAGCGCGTTGACGAAAACGAACGTCCGATCACGCTCCGTCGGCGGGTCGTACTCGAAATAAAGGCCGTCGTGTTCGCCCAGTCTAAGGATGTCGCCGGTCATGATTGCTTCCCCTGTAGGCCCCCGCCCTCGCCACTCGCTCCGTCGGGAGAGACCTTGCCGCCCCCCGGCTTCCGGGTCAACGCCGGGATTGCCCGCGCTTGCGCCCACGGGGTTTTATGGAAGGAAGCCTGAGACCGCGGCTATCGATGACCAAGCTTCGTGGACAAATGATACCAACCTGCGTTGATACTGACCCATTGTGACGACCTTTCGAGGTTTCCGGCGAGGAGTGGGGCGCGACGTGATGCTGGAGCATCACAAGC
>JAUXFS010000022.1 GCA_030622775.1 Rhodospirillales bacterium
GAGCGCGCAGGGCCTTGCGGTCGCCGGGGCTCAACGCGGCGATCTGATGGGTCGCCCGACCGCGCGGCAACGAGCCCAGGGCCTCGGCCACCTGGAAAACGAGTCCCCGCGCCGCGCCGGACAGTTCCGCCCCACGAGCCTGGAACAACGGTGTGAGGCGGGCGTGCAAATGGCCCTCCAGCCAGCGGACAAGGCGCCGGCGGATCCGTTCACGGGGGTCCGCTTCCAGGAGGTCGGAAGCGAACGGCTCGATCGTCGGGCGGAACACGTCGCCGCTCGGGGCAAGCCTGGCCACCGGGACTCCGCGCCAACCGATGCAGCCGTCGTCGGACAGGGCAAACGCCTCGTCGCCGTCCTTTTCGAGCCGGATGATCCGCTGCATGATCTCGGAGCGCAAAGCGCGAAGCGCCGCCGCGGTAACCGCTTTTCCGGCGCCGGTCTCCCCCGGACCCGCAATGCCGTCGCCGGCCGGATCGACGACGAAACGGAACCCCTTGAGCGTACCGACGAAATGCCCCTCGACCAGCACTTCATCGTCGGCGTTGACCGCGGCCAGCAGATCCCCGCGGTCCTTCATCCGGCCGACGAGCAACGCGGTGCGACGGTCGACGAAACGCTGGATCAGGCGTTCGTGCAAGGCATCGGAAAGCCTGTCCTCGATCCCTCGGGTCCTTTCCCGCCAATGGGCCGCGTCGTCCAGCCAGTCGCCATGGTTGGAAACATAGGTCCAGGTGCGGATGTTGGCGATCCGCTGCATCAGCACCTCGATATCGCCGTCGACCCGGCTGATCCGGTCCACCTGACGCCCCACCCAGTCGGTCGGCAGCCGCCCGCCGCACTCTCCCGATCCCGCCAGATAGCGAAAGATCTGCCCCAGCAACCGGGCATGGGCATCGCTCATGACCTTGCCGAAGTCGGGAATTTTGCAGATTTCCCAAAGAAGTCTCACCGCTTCCGGCCCTCGCGCCAAGTCGGTGATTCCGGGATCCTTGGTCAGCAGGGACAGCGCGACGTCGTCGTCGGCCTCGCGGGCCTTGACCAATTCCGGTCGTCCTGGCGGTCGCGACAGGCTGGCTTTGAGCCGGGCGATGGACGTGAAGTCGAGGCCGCTGTTGCGCCAGAACACAGCCCTGAGCGGATCGAAGCGATGGCTCTCGATCCGCTCCGCCACCTCCGGGCTGAAGGCGCCGATATCGGTGGTCGTTCCGAAGGTGCCGTCCTTCATGTGCCGCCCGGCACGCCCGGCGATCTGCGCCAGTTCCGACGGCGTCAATGCCCGGGGGACCCGTCCATCGAACTTGCGCGTGGCGGCGAAGGCGACGTGGTCGACGTTCATGTTGAGACCCATCCCGATGGCGTCGGTGGCAACCAGGTAGTCGACCTCGCCGTCCTGATACATCGCCACCTGCGCATTGCGGGTGCGCGGGCTGAGTGCGCCGAGGACGACGGCGGCGCCACCGCGCTGGCGGCGGATCAATTCGGCGATGACGTAAACGTCGGCGGCGCTGAAAGCGACGATGGCACTTCGCGGCGGCAGCCGCGAGACCTTGCACGAGCCGTTGTAGCGAAGCGTGGAAAACCGCGGCCGCGAAACGAACTCGGCTTCGGGAACCAGCCGGCGCAGCAACGGCTTGATCGTTTCCGCGCCCATGAGCATGGTTTCCAGCGAACCGCGGGCGTGCAGCAGCCGGTCGGTGAAGATGTGGCCACGGTCGGGATCGGCGCACATCTGGATTTCGTCGACGGCGAGGAAGGCGACCCGCCGCGTCACCGGCATCGACTCCACCGTGCACAGGAAATATCGGGCGTCCGGCGGCACGATCTTCTCTTCGCCGGTGATCAGGGCGACCGACCGCGGTCCCTTGATCCTGACCGCCCGGTCGTAGTTTTCACGTGCGAGGAGCCGCAGCGGGAACCCGATCATCCCCGATTCGAAGCCGAGCATGCGGTCCATCGCCAGATAGGTCTTGCCGGTGTTGGTCGGTCCCAGCACGGCAACCAGGCGGTGTCTTTCGCCGACCGGGGCGGTATGGATCTGCATGTTTTGAACATTGCGGCTTTGCGCCCGGAACGCAAGCGGCGGTACGGGCTCTTAGCGTCCCTCGACCATCGGCACGAAGGCGACCGGCAGCTTGCCCTCCTTCGACAGCGTCCCGTCGGCCTGCTTGACGCAGCGATAGAGCATCTGCGTTTCGTTCCTCAGGCCCACGGGAATGACCATCCGACCGCCGGCCTTGAGCTGTTCGCCCAGGACGACGGGGATTTCGGGCGGCGCCGCGGTCACCATGATCGCGTCGAACGGCGCCTCCTCGGGCCACCCGCGATATCCGTCGCCGACGCGCACCGTGACGTTCCGGTAGCCGAGCCGCCGCAGGCGAAGACGCGCAAGTTCGGCCAGTTCCGGGACGAATTCCATCGTGAACACCTGGCCCGCGGTCTCGGCCAGCACCGCCGCCTGATAACCGCAGCCGGTGCCGACCTCGAGCACGCGGTCGTCTTCCTTCAGGTCGAGAAGATCGGTCATCACCGCGACGATGTAGGGTTGGGAAATCGTCTGTCCATGGCCGATTCCGAGTGGCCGGTTGGCGTAGGCGAAGGGCATTTCCCATTCCGGGACGAACTCATGGCGGGGAACGCTGGCCATCGCCAGCATCACCCGGTCGGAGTATGTCGCCCGGCCGGTCCAGGACACGGTGTCGCGCGCCTCGGACTCGATTTCCCTGAGCAGCCGCTGGTGAGCGTCGGTGAACCGCTCCTGCTTGTTCATGACCGATCATCCCCCTTCCGGCCAGCTTGCGGAGCGAACGGTCTTACGTCAAGCTCGCGGAACGGCGCGCCTTGCGGTAGCCCGGCGACTGCTTGCCCATCCGCGGCAGGCACCCATGGAGAAAGCCGACACTCCGTTCATCGCTCACCGATGTTTCGGGCCCTCGCGCCGGTGACGGGAAGTCGCATCAAAACAACGGAAGGGCTTGCGGCGCGGCCAACCTTGGCACATATCACGCCCCGACAAGGTTATGACCGAATGGGGGAATCTACGGACGCCATGGCGCAGGAAACATTCACCTTTCAGACTGAAGTCGGCCGACTTCTCGACATCGTCGCCCACTCGCTGTACTCCCACAAGGAGATATTCCTCCGGGAGTTGATTTCCAACGCCTCCGACGCCTGCGATCGCCTGCGCTACGCGGCGATTACCGACCCGAACCTGATCGTAGGGGAAACGGAGTTCAAGATCCGCCTCGACGTCGACAAGGACGCGCGGACGCTGAGGCTGTCGGACAACGGCATTGGCATGAACCACCAGGATCTGATCGAGACCCTGGGAACCATCGCCCGATCCGGGACCCAGGCGTTCGTGTCGCAGTTGACCGGCGACGCGAAAAAGGACGTGGCGCTGATTGGCCAGTTCGGCGTCGGCTTCTATTCGGCGTTCATGGTGGCCGAAAAGATCGAGGTGCTCACCCGCAAGGCCGGCGAGGACAAGGCGTGGCTGTGGATCTCCGACGGCAGGAGCCAGTTCACCATCGACGAGGCTTCCCGCGATGGCTGCGGCACCACCGTCACCGTTCACCTGAACGAGGACGGGGAGGAGTTCACCGAGCAGGCGCGCCTTCACGCCATCGTCAAGAAGTACTCCGACCACATCGGCTTTCCGATCCTGATGGAGAAGGATGACAAGCCCGAGACCCTGAATGCGGCATCGTCGTTGTGGACCCGGCCGAAAAAGGACATCACCCCGGACCAGTACAAGGAATTCTACCATCACGTGGGCCACACCTTCGACGACCCGTGGCTCACCCTGCACAACGCCCTCGAAGGGGTCCTGTCCTATACCAGTCTGCTGTTCGTTCCTTCGGCGCCGGCTTTCGACCTGTTCCACCCGGATCGCAAGAGCCACGTCAAGCTGTACGTCAAGCGGGTGTTCATCACCGACGATTGCGAGGGACTGCTGCCGGCCTACCTGCGTTTCCTCCGCGGCATCGTCGACTCCGAGGACCTGCCGCTGAACATCAGCCGGGAGACGTTCCAGCACGATCCGCGACTGGCGAAGATGCGAACGGGGCTGGTCAAGCGGGTGCTCGACGAACTGGCGAAGAAGGCGAAAGGCGCGCCTGAGGAGTACGACAACTTCTGGACTAATTTCGGTGCGGTGCTGAAGGAAGGCGTCTACGAGGATTTCGAGAACCGCGACAGGATATTGGATATTTGCCGCTTCCGCAGCACGGCGGGCGAGGCGCTCACGTCCCTCGACGCCTACGTCGAGCGGATGAAGGAGGGGCAGGATACGATCTATTTCATCAGTGGCGAACAGGCCGAGGCGCTGAGCCGTAGCCCGCAACTGGAGGGTTTCAAGGCCAAGGGCGTCGAAGTTCTGCTTCTGACCGATCCCATCGACGAGTTCTGGGTTCCCGCCGTCGGCGCCTACAAGGACAAGCGCTTCAAGTCAGCGGCCGGCGCCGGCGCCGACCTCGGCAAGATCGCCGGCGGAGAAGAGAAGGGGAAAACCGAAGAGGCGGAGTCCGAGGACACGGCAGGCATGGACACGCTGCTGGCGGCTCTGAAACTTGCTCTCGGTGAGACGGTCAAGGATGTTCGCGTCTCGGAGCGCCTGACCGACAGTCCGGTTTGCCTGGTGGCCGGTGAAGGGGACATGGACATGTACCTCGAGCGCATGCTCAAGCAACATCGGCAGCTGGATTCCTCGATGATCACGGCGCGCATTCTCGAGGTAAATGCCGGTCACCCGCTGATCAAGCAGCTGGCGGCGATGGCGGCGGAGGGAGACGGTGCCGGCGAAGCGCTGGGCGATGCCGCCCATCTGCTGTTCGATCAGGCGCGGATTGTCGAAGGCGAAACGGTCAGTGATCCGATCGCCTTCTCACGAAGGCTGGCGTCGGTCATGGAAAAGGGGTTGGCCGCCTGGGAGAGGCGCGCGACGTAACCGCGTCTTCGCTGGCGTTGGTGACGCTTCGGGCTGCAGTCAAGCGGCTCGTTCAGTTCGCCCGCTGGGCGGTTAGCTATAACCTGCGAGAACGTCCCCTAAAACAACTCGCGGGAAAGAAGCTCTTTGCGCGTCGCGATGATGAGCGACTGCAGGCTGGCCCGGCTGACACCGTCGCGACGCATGATCGCCTCGGTCACCGGATCGTTCAGCAGGTCCTCGAGCGTAGGTTCAGTGCCCCCTTCCGCGTAAGGATCGCTTCTCGTCGGACGCCGCCGCGGCATCGTTCGTGCTGCGACTGGTGACCGTCCGCCAATGGGTCGATGATCGCCCATAAAACCGAACATAGTATCCTCCCAAATTCCATTCAACTTTCAGCCGACATTGTTCCCCATGGGAACACCACCTAAACTTCATGCCGCACCGCAGTTGTACGCTACCATCCGATTTTTACTGTTTTTGTGTTCTTTTGATGTCGTTATATTTACTCTAACTCGGATTTCGTAACGCAACAAACGCCTCAGTTCGAACGACTGGGTCTATTTTCCTCCTAATAGTATGATCCAACGGATTTCGATTATTATACCTTTCAAATCAAGCAGCGACTATACCCTGTTTGGGGCATAAAAACAAGCGTCATGGTAGATTTTTTGCGCCCGCGGGCGCACTCCTCCGGGAAAATCAGTTCCGGTTCAGGTCCAGGCGGGCCGCGCCAAGAATACGACCGGTGTTTTGCGCCTGCACGATTACCGCGCACGCGTCACCCAACCCTTCGGTTTCGGGCATGATCGCGGTCAGGGTCACCGCCTCGCCGTTCCACGAGCCGATCCGGGTGAAGCTACGCACCACGTTGTAGTTGCGCACTTCCCGGCCCCGGTTCTCGCCCCGGCTCACCCGCGTCGAATGTTCCTTGTCGAACAGCACCAGCCAAACGGTGGCATCCTCGTCCGCCGGCGCCCCGCCGACGGCAACGACGATCCGGCCGTCGCCGGCGCGGCTGATCTCCACTGCCAGCGGGTTCCCGGGTTCGGGCTCGTCGAGGCGGTTCAACACCGCCTCGCGGTTCGAGCCGGTCACCTGGGAGGCGCCGTGAATGACAATCTGCGGGGTGTAGACGTATCCAAGTCCCAGCCGGCGGGCGTAGTCGCGCTGGCGCTGGGTGGTGGCGGCAATGGCGAACGGATCCCTCCAGCCGAGATAGTCCCAATAGTCGACGTGCTCGGAAAGCGCCAGAACGTCGGCGCGCTCGGCGAGTTCGCCAATGAGGGCATCGGCGGGCGGGCACGACGAGCAACCCTGAGAGGTGAACAGCTCGACCACGGTCAGCGGATCGCCGGCGGCCGATGGATCGGGCGCCAGCGCCACGGCGGCAACAAGCAGGGCGCGGACGGCGGAACGGATCATGCCCCACAATAAGCGGGACGGGCGCTCACCGGCCAATCAAATGCCGGTGAGCGGGGCGCGAGCCATCCTAATTGTCCACAGACCCTAGGCGGTCCCCGCGAGGTTTCCGAGCACGTACTGGAGGATGCCGCCGCTGCGGAAGTACTCGACCTCGTCGACGGTATCGATGCGGCAGAGCAAAGGCACCTGCTCGGCGGAACCGTCGGCGCGGTGAATGGTCAGCGTCAGCTCCATCCGCGGCGTGATCTCGCCGTCCAGCCCGGTGATGTCGAAGATCTCGGAGCCGTCCAGGTTCAGGGTCTTGCGGTTGGCACCCTCCTTGAACTGCAGTGGCAGCACGCCCATCCCGACCAGGTTGGAGCGGTGGATACGCTCGAAGCTTTCGACGATCGCCGCCTTGATGCCGAGCAGCCGGGTGCCCTTGCCCGCCCAGTCCCGCGACGAGCCGGTGCCGTACTCGGTACCGGCGATCACCACCAGCGGCACGCCCGCCGCCTGATAGCTCATCGCCGCGTCGTAGATGGGCGTCAGCGCGCCGTCGGGCATGTGTCTGGTGACCCCGCCCTCGGTTCCGGGCGCCATCTCATTGCGGATCCGGATATTGGCGAAGGTGCCGCGCATCATCACCTCGTGATTGCCGCGCCGCGAGCCGTAGGAGTTGAAATCCTTCGGTTCCACCCCGTGGTCGATCAGGTAGGCGCCGGCGGGGCTGTCCTTCTTGATCGAGCCGGCCGGCGAGATGTGGTCGGTGGTGACCGAGTCGCCGAGGATCGCCAGCGGCCGGGCGCCGATCACGTCGGCGAAGCCGGTGGCACCGCCGCTCTCGAAGAACGTGGGATGGCGGACATAGGTGGAGTCCGCCCCCCACGTGTAGGTCTGGCCGCCGGCGGCCTCGATCTCCCGCCATTCCTTGTCGCCCTCGGAGACGTTGGCGTAGCGCTTGCGGAACATCTCCGGCTTCAGCGCCACGTCGATGACGTCGCGGATGTCCTTGTTGGACGGCCAGATATCGCGCAGATAGACGGGCTGACCCTCCTCGCCGGCGCCGATCGGTTCGTTGAGCAGGTCCGCCTTCATCGAGCCGGCGAGAGCGTAGGCGACCACCAGCGGCGGCGACGCCAGATAGTTGCCCTTGGTCTGCGGGTGGATCCGGCCCTCGAAGTTGCGGTTGCCGGAGAGCACCGAGGTCACCGTCAGGTTGCCCCGGTCGATCGCCGCCGAGATCGCGTCGGGCAGCGGTCCGGAATTGCCGATGCAGGTGGTGCAGCCGTAACCGACCAGGTTGAAGCCGAGCGCGTCCAGATCGGCCTGCAGATCGCTCGCCTCCAGATAGTCGGTTACCACCTGCGAGCCTGGGGCCAGCGAGGTCTTCACCCACGGCTTGACGTTGAGGCCCTGCCGGCGGGCGTTGCGGGCGACCAGGCCGGCGGCGACCAGGACGTCGGGGTTGGAGGTGTTGGTGCAACTGGTGATCGCGGCGATCACCACGTCGCCGTCGTCGAGGGTGTAGTCGGTTCCGGCGACGGGTACGGCGCGATCCAGATCCGGGACCGAGCCGCCGCCCTCTTCTTCCATGTCGGCGGCGGCGTCCGATCCGTAGACGTCCCGTTCGGCGGTCACGTAGGCCTCGAAGGCCACGGCCGCCCGCGACAGCGCCACCCGGTCCTGCGGCCGCTTGGGGCCGGCCAGCGACGGCTCCACCGAACCCAGATCCAGTTCGAGGGTGTCGGTGAACACCGGATCGGCGGCGCCGCCGTCGCGCCACATGCCCTGCGCCTTGGCGTAGGCCTCGACCAGCGCCACCCTTTCGGGGTCGCGGGCGGTGAACGTCAGATAGTCGATGGTCACCTGGCTGATCGGGAAAAAGCCGCAGGTGGCGCCATACTCGGGAGCCATGTTGGCGATGGTCGCCTGATCGGCCAGGGTCAGATGGTCGAGGCCGGCGCCGAAGAACTCGACGAACTTGCCGACCACGCCCTTTTTACGCAGCATCTCGGTGACGGTCAGAACCAGGTCGGTGGCGGTCGTACCTTCCTTCAACCGCCCGGTCATCCCGAAGCCGACCACCTCGGGGACCAGCATCGAGATCGGCTGGCCAAGCATCGCCGCCTCGGCCTCGATGCCGCCGACGCCCCAGCCCAGCACCGACAGGCCGTTGACCATGGTGGTGTGGCTGTCGGTGCCGACCAGGGTGTCCGGATAGGCCACGGTGGCGCCGTCGGCTTCGCCGGTCCATACCACCTGGGCGAGATGCTCGACGTTGACCTGGTGGCAGATGCCGGTCCCCGGCGGCACCACCCGGAAATTATCGAACGCCTGCTGACCCCAGCGAAGGAACTCATAGCGCTCGCGGTTTCGCTCGAATTCGATGCGGACGTTCTCGGCGAACGCGTCGGGACCGCCGGCGTGGTCGACCATCACCGAGTGGTCGATCACCAGGTCCACCGGCACCAGTGGATTGATCTTCGCCGGATCGGCGCCGCGGGCGACCATCGCGTCGCGCATCGCGGCGAGGTCGACGACCGCGGGAACGCCGGTAAAGTCCTGCATCAGCACCCGTGCCGGCCGGTAGGCGATCTCCCTGTCCGAACTCCGGGTCTTCAGCCACGCGGCGAGCGCCCGGACATCGTCGACGCCGACGGTGCGGCCGTCCTCCCAGCGGAGCAGGTTCTCGAGCAGCACCTTGAGCGAGAACGGCAGCCGCGAGATGTCGCCAAAAGTGGCGGCGGCGGCGGCGAGGCTGAAATACGCGTAACTGTTGCCGCCGACGGTCAACGTGCGGCGCGTCTTCAAAGTGTCTTGGCCGAATTGGGACACGGCAACCCTCCTCTTCCCGAAAGCAAAGCGGGACGTCCTAGAGCATACTTCACCGGATCTGTCCACCCCTGCGGCGGGGCGTCGCGAAGGGTTTCGCCATCGTCCGCCGACGCGTAGTAATTGCCGGCGGCGGCCGGAGTTATCCGGTGAGCTTGTCGAGCTCGCGGGTGAGGGTCTCGCCCATTACCGTCGTCGACACCCGCGCCTTGCCCTTCTGCATGATGTCGGTGGTGCGCAGGCCGCCGTCGAGCACCACCTCGACCGCGGTTTCGATGAACCCGGCCTCCTCGGCCAGGTCGAGGGAATAGCGCAGGCACATGGCGAAGCTGAGCACCGCCGCCAGCGGATTGGCGAGGTCCTTGCCGGCGATGTCCGGGGCGCTGCCGTGGACCGGCTCGTAGAGGGCGGCGCGCCGGCCGTTCTCGTCGATCCCACCCAGCGACGCCGACGGCAGCATGCCGAGAGAGCCGGTGAGCATCGCCGCCTCGTCCGACAGCATGTCGCCGAACAGGTTGTCGGTGACGATGACGTCGAACTGTCCGGGCTCGCGGATCAGCTGCATCGCGCAGTTGTCGGCGTACATGTGGCCGAGCGCGATCCCCGGGAACTCCTCGTCGTGGACGCGCTGCACCTCCTCGCGCCAGAGAACGCCGCTTTCCATCACGTTGGCCTTGTCCACCGAGCACACCCGCCGCGAGCGTTTCTCCGCCAGTTCGAAGGCGACGCGGGCGATGCGGCGGATTTCGTCGGTGGTGTAGACCTGGGTGTTGACCCCGCGGCGGCCGCCGTCGGGCAGGGTTTCGATCCCGCGCGGCTCGCCGAAGTAAACGCCGCCGGTGAGCTCGCGGACGATCATGATGTCGAGGCCCTTGACCACGTCGAGCTTCAGGCTGGAGGCGTCGGCGAGGGCGTCGAACACCACCGCCGGGCGCAGATTGGCGAACAGCGCCATGTCCTTGCGTAACCTCAGGAGGCCGCGCTCCGGTTTTTGCTCGAACGGCAGGTCGTCCCATTTGGGTCCGCCGACGGCGCCCAGCAGCACCGCATCGGCGGCCAACGCATCGGCCATAGTCTCGTCGGTGAGCGGCGTGCCGTGGGCGTCGATGGCGGCGCCGCCGACCAGCCCTTCGGCAAGGTCGAAACCGATGCTCCGGTAGCGGTCGAGCCAGTCGATGACCCTGCGCACCTCGACCATGACCTCGGGGCCGATGCCGTCACCCGGCAGGATCAGCAGTTTTTTGCGGCTCATCGTTCCTCCTGCGAAAGACGGTTCCGGGCCGTGGCCGCCACCAGCGGGATCAACGGTAGAGCCACGGCTGCTCGGCCTTCTGTTCAGCCTCGAATAAATTGATCTCGGCGGTTTTGTGCATCGTCAGGCCGATCTCGTCAAGCCCGCCCAACAGGCA
>JAUXFS010000331.1 GCA_030622775.1 Rhodospirillales bacterium
GAACCGGCGGCCGGACTACGTGCAGGCGTTCATCGACAACCTGATCAACTGGGATTTCGTGGCGGCGAATCTGGCCCAGGCCTAGTCGCGGCGTCGCGGGACGGAAGTCCCAGGTTCTCCTGGGCCTTTTCCGTCGCGATCAGGGAACGGCGATCAAGGCCGCGGCAACGTCGCGGCCTTCGAGCAGAAGGACGTTGAAGGTCCGGCAGGCGGCGCCGGTGTCCATCCATTCGAGGGCGATGCCGGCCTCGCGCAGGCCACCGCCCAACCCCTCGGGCGGTGGCGCGAAACGCCGGCCGCAGCCGACCACGAGGATTCGGCAGGGGGTGGCGTCCGCCGTGACCTCGGCCAGCGAGTCCGGGACGATACCCTCCGGATCGACCACCGACCAGGCCACGGTGCGCTCCGGGAGAATCAGCACCGACCCGCGGTAAACCTTGCCCGCGATCCGAAAACCTCCGTCACCGTAGCCTTGGATCAACTGACGGCCTGCCGGCAACCGCGGCGATATGTCCACTCCGGGCACGCGGACTAACCAGCCTCTTCCCCGACCGTCTTGCCGGCGGATTGAGAGGCGCCCGAGCCCCGCCGCACGTTGAGGTACAGCAGCAGCGGCACCGCCAGGCAAATGGACGAGTAGGTGCCGATCACAACCCCCCAGATCATCCCGAAGCTGAAGCCGCGGATGACTTCGCCGCCGAGGACATAAAGCGCACCCAGGGCGAGCAACGTGGTCACGCTGGTCATCACCGTCCGCGACAGCGTCTGGTTGATCGACAGATTGAAAAGCTCGCCGAGCGACATCTTCTTGTACTTGCGCAAGTTTTCGCGCACCCGATCGAACACCACGACGGTGTCGTTGATCGAGTAGCCGGCGATGGTGAGCACGGCGGCGACCGTGGAGAGGTTGAACTCCAGCCCGAGCAACGAGAATATCCCGATGGTCGACAATACGTCGTGAACCAGGGCGACCACCGCCGCCAGGCCGAACTGCCATTCGAAGCGGAACCAGATGTAGACGAGGATGGCCAGGATCGCCGCGGTAACCGCGTAGATACCGTCCCAGAACAGCTCCTCGCTGACCTTCGGACCGACGAATTCGGTCCGCCGGTACTCGACGTTCGGGCCCAACGCCTCCTTGACCAACGCCACCGCCACTTGCTGGGATTCTTCGCCACCTTGTTGTTTCTGCAGACGAATCAGAACATCGTCGGGAGCGCCGAACTCCTGCAAGGCGACTTCCCCGAGACCGAGACCAGCCAACGATCGGCGTAGCTCGCCAAGGTTGGCCGGTCCCTGCGTGCGAATGTCGAGGAGGATTCCGCCCTTGAAGTCGATCCCGTAGTTGAGTCCCTTGACGACGAACAACGCCACCGACGCCGCGATCAAAAGCGCCGAGAATACGAAGAAGACCTTTCGCCGCTCGATAAAACGGATCTTGGTGCCGGCGGGAATTAGCCTGAGATGGCGCATCTCCTATACCCCTAAACCGGTAACGTTTGCGGCTTGGTTCGCCGCAGCCAGGTCACCATCGTCAACCGGGTCAGCATCGTCGCGGTGAACATCGAGGTCATGATCCCGATGGCCAGAGTCACCGCGAACCCGCGCACCGGACCCGACCCGAAGGAGTACAGCATGATCGCCGCGATCAGGGTCGTGACGTTGGCGTCGATGATCGTCGTGATCGCCCGCGAAAAGCCGGCCTCGATCGCCGATATCGGCGTGCGCCCCAGCCTGATTTCCTCGCGTATGTATTCGAAGATCAGCACGTTGGCGTCGACCGCCATGCCGATCGTCAACACGATTCCGGCGATGCCGGGAAGGGTGAGCGTCGCCTGCAATGCCGACAAGGCGCCCGTGATCAACACCATGTTGGCCACCAGCGCGAGATTGGCCATCAGCCCGAACAGCCCGTAGGCGGCAAACATGAACACCACGACCAGGACCAGCCCGACGATGCTGGCGACCTTGCCGGCGGCGATCGAATCGGCGCCGAGCCCCGGCCCGACGGTGCGCTCCTCGAGGATGGCGAGCGGCGCCGGCAGCGCGCCGGCACGGAGCAGCAACGAGAGATCCTGGGCCTCGGCGACGGTGAACCGGCCGGTGATCACACCGGATCCGCCGAGAATCGGCTCGCGGATCCGTGGCGCGCTGATGATCTTGCCGTCGAGGACGATGGCCATCAACCGGCCGGCGTTCTTGGTGGTGGCGGCGCCGAAGCGTTTGCCGCCGACGGTATCGAACCTGAACGAAACCACCGGCTCGCCCTGCTGAAAGGTCGGCTGGGCGTCGATCAGGTTCTCGCCGCTGACCATCACCCGCTTGCGCACCAGATACATACGCGGCCGTCCCTGGGAATCCGCCTCGTCGACCGAAGGCAGCAGCCTCGACCCCGGCGGCACCCGGCCGGTCATCGCCTCGGAAACACTGCTCCTGTCATCGACCAAGTGGAAGGTCATCTTCGCCGTCTTGCCGATCAGCCGTTTGACCCTCTCGGGATCGTCGATTCCCGGAAGTTGCACCAGGATGCGGTCGGCGCCCTGACGCTGGATGGTGGGCTCCCTCACCCCCGTCTCGTCGATGCGCCGGCGGATGATCTCGATCGACTGGTCGACCGCGGAGGAAATGCGTTCGCGGATCGCCTGCTCGGTCAACGTCAGGGTCAGCCTGCCGCCATCGCCGAGCTCGGCGAGGGTATCGGGGTCGAGAGCGCGGAGCAGTTCCCTCGCCTCATCGGCGCGCTCCGGGTCCTTGATGGTGACGACCGCGGCGGTTTCCGTGACGCCAAGCCCGACATAGCGAATCTTCGCCCGGCGCAGCTCGATCCGCATCGAGTCGACCAGAGCCTCCAGTCGCTCGCGGATCACCGCGCCGGTCTCGACCTCCAGTAACAGATGGGAGCCGCCCTGCAGGTCCAGACCGAGGTTGATCTGCTTGTTGGGAAGCCACGACGGCAGGGATTCCGCATCCGGCGCGCTGAGCAGGTTGGGCGCCGCGAACACCACCCCCGCCGCGCACACGGCGAGGACCAGAATCACTTTCCACTTGGCGAAATAGACGATTGATGAGGCCATCCCGAGCGCCTAGTCGCCCTTGCCGCCGAAAAGCTTCTTCAACTTCGAGACCGGCGTCTGCGGCACGCTTCCCGGCGTGCTTCCGCCGGCGCCCTGTTTCTGCGGCTTGGCCTCGCCCGCCGGCTCGGTCCTGGTAAGCACCGAGGAGACCAGCGTGCGGTGGACGCGGACCTTGACGCCTTCGGAGATCTCGACCATCACCTCGGTGTCGTCGATCACCTTGGTGACGGTGCCGACGATGCCGCCGCCGGTGACGATCTTGTCGCCGCGGCGGATGGCGCCCAGCATTTCCTTGTGCAGCTTCATCTTTTTCTGTTGCGGGCGGATGAGCAAGAAGTAGAAGACGACGAAAATCAGAATGATGGGAAGGAACGCCTGCAGGGCGCCGGGGCCTGCGGCCTCTCCGCCTGCCTGTGCAAAAGCCGGCGACACGAACATCGAACACTCCTCGGATATATGAAATTATGACGGGTAGGTGAAACGGTTAGATCAGCGCGACTATACCCGCCCCGATCCGGCATGCAAACGTTAGAGCCTGACTGGAAATGAATCATGTATTTTCAACGAGTTGGAAGGACGCCCCTGCCAGGAAACGCACCGAAGGCGATGCTGGAGCATCGTCGAGGGGCGTTGACGCCGCGGGGGAGCCCTTCCAACTCGCCCTTCGGGAGCCTTGTGTTCGCGCCCCGGAGCGTCGAGCCGCCCTTGTGATGCTCCAGCATCACGGCGGCCATCTC
>JAUXFS010000163.1 GCA_030622775.1 Rhodospirillales bacterium
CCCGTGTCCGGCGCACAAGCAGATTGCCATCGAGGCGGCGTTCTGGCACTTCAGAATGATCGGAACCTCCAACGGCGGCGAAAACTTTTAGTGGCGGCTCTTGAGGTTTGGTTCCGCGGATTTCCGAGGGCGTGGAGCTCGATTGAATCTGCGATCGCGGCAGGGATACGGTTTTCCCCGCAATAATTTCGGTGACACAAAAAATATTTGACGCGCCGCAACGTCGGCGGTGAGTTTGAGTTTGACGTTGGTGGGGCAGCCGTGGCGAGGACTCCACCTGAGTGTCGTTGACAAATGTACATACATTCGTCCATATAACTCGTATGGACGTGTCCGTAGCGGGGTTCGAGTGGGACAAAGGGAATTGGCCGAAGTGCGGACGGCATGGCCTCACCCGGGACGAAATCGAGGCGGTCTTTGAAGGCTCTCCCGCCGTTTACCCCGACCCGGCGCATTCTCGGGAGGAAGAACGGATGCTCGCCATCGGAACGACGCAGGCCGGGCGGTGGCTGCTGATCGCGTTCACGCTGCGGCGACGGGAGCGCGAGACGTTGATCCGGCCGATCAGCGTCCGCTATATGCATCGGAAAGAGGTGGACCACTATGAGCGACAAAGTGAATCTTAAGCCGCTTCCCCGGTTCGGATCCGACGAGGAGGCGGAGCGGTTCGTCGAGGAAGCCGACCTGAGCGCATACGACCTGTCGGGTTTCAAGCCCACCCGGTTCGAATACGAGCGGAAATCGGCGCGGGTCAACATGCGACTTCCGACGCCCCTGCTCGACGCGGTCAAGGCCAAGGCGCGGGCGCGGGGCATTCCCTATCAGCGGTTCATCCGGGAAGCGTTGGAGCGAGCCCTGGGTGACGGGCGGCCGTAGCAGAAATCGGTCCGGTCCGTTCACGGCACTTATACCGGCAAGCCCATGACTGGACTCGCCTCTGGTCGCAATGTGCCCAGTCCCTCAATCGCCGGGCGCGGACCTCCGTCCGCTTGGCTATCCTCGCTGCGCTGCGGGCGCGCACTTGCGCTTGCCGGCGAGCCGGTATCTGCTTTTCCCTCTCTTCCCCTCGCTATCGCGGCGTCATGCCGGCTTCCACGATCTGGTCCTCGTTGCGGAAACGACAGTCCGATCGTGGGCACACCCGGCACCTTGGCCCGACGGGGGTCGCCGCCTGTGTCGACGAGAGATCCAACCCGTCGGCGTAGACCGTCCGGTAGGCGTGCCGCAGGTCGCAAATCAACATGACCGATTGGAGGAAAGGGGCCTCGTGAAACGAGGCGGGCTGCTTTGTCACCGCCTGGGCGATCATCAGATAACGCGCCCCGTTCGGGAACTCGACCAACCTGCGAATCGTCCGGCTGGGCGTTTGGTAGGAATTGAAGATTGCCCACAAGGGACAGGCATGGCCGCCGCGCACCAAGGGCAGACCCGGGAGGGGAAAACGCTTGGTGATGAATCCCGCCGGGTCCGAGCGCAGGAATGCGAAAGGCACGCCGGGTAGATCCGGATTTCGCAGGGTTACCAGTCGGTGGCAGACCTGTTCGTAGCTGGCGTCGTAGTGTTGGCCGACAATTTCGATATCGTAGCGGCAATCGGCGACCAACCGCAGGAACTGTTCATAAGGAAAGACCAGGACCCCCGCCACATAAGACGAGGGCGCGGACCGGGCTCGGTCTCGCGCCGTGTCACTGGTTAGAAGGGGGTCTTCCAACTGGCTCTCGATCGCGGCCGCCGCTTCGACCCGGGCGATCTGCCTGGCAAGCTGAAAGCGGCGAGTCGATCTCGGGGCATTTGCCAGGAAAGCAACCTGGCTCGCCTCGGAATCGAACCGCGTCAAGTTACGAAAGCCGCCCGGCTTGGGGCCTTCCGAACTCAGTCGCGCGACGGTCGTTGCATGCTTCGAGTGCAAATATTCCGTGAGCGAAGCCTCATCGGTTCCGCCATATCGCACCAATCGTTGCCGAATTTCATCGCCGGCCTGTTCGAGCACCGGGAACCAGGCATTGTGCTGCAGCATGAAATCGTCGACCTCGTCGGCGGGGGTCGCCGCGTGAAACACCTTGGCGGACTGGTCGAAGAGGCCCGCGAGCAACGGTGTGGTTTCCGACAGCCGGTGGCTTTCCATGGAAATGATTTCGTGGAAGCGCCGGCGATGGACATCGTCCAACTCGGGCACATCGTCCAGGATTTCCAAGGACGAACGTATCGCCGTCACGTGGCTCAGCATTTGATGGATGGCGTTACCCAGCACCGGATCCTGGTTCAGCCGGTCCGACAGGGCGTTGGCGATAGCCGTTTGATCGCGCCACGCGCGATAGAGGGTCAGCAGTGCGCGAGTCCAATCCGGGTGCCGCCCGACCAGGTCGGGTGCGAGGTCCGGCGACAGATCGATGTGCTGAAGCAGCGGTTCAAGCGCGACCTCTCTGAGATCCGCGATCATTCGCAGCTCCGCGCGACCGGTCAAGGCATCCGTCCCGACGTCGAGCAGCGCCGCGATTTTTTGCAGAAGAGCGCCCCCAATCTGGCGTTTGTTCGCCTCGATCAGGTTCAGGTAAGACGGCGAAATTTCCAGGCGTTTGGCGAGCTCGGCCTGGGTCAGGCCGAGCGCCTTGCGCTTCGAGCGGATCCGAAATCCAACAGGGGCTCGATCCATCGTTCACTCCCGACAACCGCCGCGAAGTCGCGCCGGCGAGTCAACAATTGACACAACGGGCCGTTTCACACAACAATTATTGACAAAAAAACATCCTTATATCAGATACTTATTGCGATAGTTACAAGCGCGCTTTACAACAGGGGTCAAGGCATATCATTCGACCCGAGGTCGGATAGACGACCCGAAAAAACCAACCCACAGGAGGCCCAAGATGTCACACCTGCTCAAGAACAAGTCTCTTCTGATCCTGCCCGTCGCTTTTTCGGTCCTGATTGTGATCGGAATTTTGGTAAGCTAACTCGTTTCAATGCACTGGGCTCGTGGCCGGCGGTGATGATCCGAGGCCACCTTGGCGCCCCCGGGCGCCTACCGCCCGGCCCCGTCTTTTTCTTCCCCTCGATACCGGCGAACCCGCGCCGGGAATCGCTTCGGCCGCCGGGTGCGTCCCCGTAGATTTCGGCGTTCGTGCATTCCTTGGCATTGAGCCATCGACGGCATTCTCGTGAATGCCGTCGACCAAAGCGATTGTGATTTTGTTCTCGGGAACGGAGAGTCGGTTCACGGATTTTCCCGCGGTTTGACGCGCTTGATGGGCGCGGCGTGTCGTCGATGGGCGTAATCTTCAAGGGCTCGTACAAGGCGATTGACTGGAGGAGCACGACTACTTATAAGAGTGGCGGGCCACGGTCTCCCAACGGGCCGCGACCCATCTGAAAGGATGGGAGTATATTATGGACAAGCTACTCAGGCCGAACGTCCGTCCGGCCGATCCCTGTTTTTCATCCGGTCCCTGCGCCAAACGACCCGGTTGGTCGGTGGCGGCTCTCGCCGACGCGTGCGTCGGCCGATCCCACCGCTCGAAGCCCGGCAAGAGCAAGCTCAAGGAAGTCATCGACCGGTCGCGGGCGATCCTCGGAATCCCCGAAAGCTACCGCATCGGCATCGTTCCGGCGTCCGATACCGGCGCCGTCGAGATGGTCTTGTGGTCGCTGTTGGGGCCGCGTGGCGTCGATGTTCTCGCTTGGGAGAGCTTCGGGAGCGGTTGGGCCACCGACGTGGTCAAGCAATTGAAACTGCCGGACATCCGGGTGCTGGACGCCGACTACGGCAAGCTGCCTGATCTGCGCCGGGTCGACTTCTCGCGCGACGTGATCTTCACCTGGAACGGCACCACCTCGGGGGTCTGCGTTCCGGACGGCGGATGGATCGCCGACGATCGCTCGGGATTGACCATCTGTGACGCCACCTCGGCGGTATTCGCCTGGGACCTGCCCTGGAACAAGCTCGATGTCATCACCTATTCCTGGCAGAAGGTCCTCGGCGGCGAGGGTCAACACGGGATGGTCGTCCTCGGCCCGCGCGCCGTCGAGCGGCTGGAAACCCATACACCGTCATGGCCGCTGCCGAAGATCTTCCGGCTGACCAAGGCCGGCAAGCTGATCGAGGGGGTGTTCAAGGGCGAAACGATCAATACACCGTCGATGCTGGCGGTCGAGGACGCCCTGGACGCCCTCGGGTGGGCCGAATCGATCGGCGGCCTCAAGGCGATGAACGCACGTTCGAAAGCCAACCTCGCCGCGATCGAGGGCTGGGTGGCGGAAAGTGCCTGGGCGGCCTTTCTCGCCGAAGACCCGGCGACACGGTCGCGCACCTCGGTGTGCCTGAAGATCGTCGACCCCTGGTTCACCGGGCTGGACGGCGAACGCCGGTCGGCGGCGGCCAAGCGAATCGCCTCCCTGCTCGACCAGGAAGGCGTCGCCTTCGACATCGGCGCCTACCGGGACGCGCCGCCGGGACTGCGGATCTGGGCGGGCGCCACCGTCGACACCGCCGACATCGAGGCCCTGCTCCCCTGGCTCGACTGGGCCTATTCCGCGATCAAGGCGGAAGCTCCCGCTCCTTAGATCAAGGTTGAAATCCCCGTAACTCAAACGAGAGGCGTGAGAATGCCGAAAGTTCTGATCTCCGACAAGATGAGCCCCCGAGCCGCGGAAATTTTCCGCCACTGCGGAGTCGAGGTCGACGTCAAGACCGGGATGACCCCGGAGGAACTGATCGCCTGCATCGGCGACTACGACGGGCTCGCCATCCGCTCGTCGACCAAGGTTACCGCCGACGTGCTCGCCGCGGCCAACGGCCTCAAGGCTATCGGGCGCGCCGGCATCGGCGTCGACAACGTCGACATCCCCGCCGCGACGTCGCGCGGCATCGTGGTGATGAACACCCCGTTCGGCAATTCGATCACCACCGCCGAGCATGCGATCGCGCTGATGATGGCGCTGGCGCGGCAGGTTCCGCAGGCCAACGTCTCCACCCATCAGGGCAAGTGGGAGAAATCCAAGTACATGGGCGTCGAGCTTATGGGTAAAACCCTCGGCATCATCGGTTGCGGCAACATCGGCTCGATCGTCGCCGACCGCGCCCAGGGCCTGAAGATGAAGGTCATCGCCTACGACCCGTATCTGTCTACGGAACGGGCCGAGGATCTCGGCGTCGAGAAGGCGGAGCTCGACCAGCTTTTCGCCCGCGCCGATTTCATCAGCCTCCATGCGCCGGCGACCGATGCGACCCGCGGCATCATCAACGCGGACAGCATCGCCAAGATGAAGCCGGGCGTCAGGATCATCAACTGCGCCCGTGGCGGCCTGGTGATCGAGGCGGACCTCAAGGCCGGCATCGAAAGCGGCCGCGTCGCCGCCGCGGCCCTCGACGTGTTTCCCAAGGAACCGGCGCGCGAAAGCGTCCTGTTCGGGATGGAGCAGGTCATCGCGACACCGCACCTGGGGGCGTCGACGACCGAGGCCCAGGAGAAGGTCGCCCTGCAGAAGTCGGAGGCCAAGCGGTCTTAGGAAGACAAG
>JAUXFS010000240.1 GCA_030622775.1 Rhodospirillales bacterium
ACCTGGAGCGCCACGCCGAGATGGCCGGCGCCGCCGTCGACCAGCACCAGTCCCGGCCACTGGCCGCGGGCGCGCTCCGGATCCTCCTTCAACGCCCGCGAGAACCGCCGGGTCAGCACCTCGCGCATCATCGCGTAGTCATCCGCCGCGGCGGCCTTGGCTCCGTCGCCGCGGATGGTGAACTTGCGATAGGCGTTCTTGACCAGGCCTTCGGGCCCGGCGACGACCATCGCCGCGACCGCCTCGGAACCGGAAACATGGCTGTTGTCGTAGACCTCGATCCGTTCCAGCGGATCCTCCAGATCGAGCGCCAGGGCAAGGCCTTCGATCAGCCGGCGCTGCGACGCGCTCTCGGACAGCCGGCGGCCGAGGGCTTCGCGGGCGTTGTTCAGCGCATGGGCGATCAGGTTGCGCTTGCCGCCCCGCCGCGGCGCCGTCACCCGGACACGGCGCCCCCCGTGGACCGACAGCGCTTCGGCGATCAGCTCGTGGTTGGGCAGCCGGTGACTGACGAGGATCCGCGGCGGCGGTTTGCGGTCGGCGTAGAACTGGCCGATGAACGCCTCCAGCACCACCTCGACCGGTTCCTCCTGGGCGTGGTTGGGAAAGTACGCCCGGTTGCCGTAGTTGCTTCCGGCGCGGAAGAAGAACACCTGAACGCAGGTCTGGCCGGCGGCCTGGTGGCTGGCGATCACATCCGCCTCGCCGATCCCGCCGAGATTGATGTCCTGATGGGACTGCACCGCGGTCAACGCCCGAATCCGATCCCGGTACCCGGCCGCCTCCTCGAAGGCCAGTGCGTCGCTGGCCTTCTCCATGCGTTCGGCCAGCAGGCGCTGGATCCGCTGGCTGTCACCGCGCAGGAAGGCGCGGGACTGGGCCACCAGCTCGGCGTACTCGGTTTCATCGATACGACCGACGCACGGCGCCGAGCAGCGCTTGATCTGATGGAGCAGACACGGCCGGGTGCGGGCGGCGAACACCGAGTCCGAGCAGCTACGAAGCAGAAACGCCCGCTGCAGCACCGCCAGCGTCTGGTTGACCGACCACGCCGACGCGAACGGTCCGAAGTAGTCGCCCTTGCGCGCCTGGGCCCCCCGGTGCTTGAGCACCTGCGGATAGGGGTGCTCGGCGGTCACCAGGATCGACGGAAACGACTTGTCGTCGCGGAGCAGAATGTTGTAGCGCGGCTTCAGCCGCTTGATCAGGTTGGCCTCGAGCAGCAGCGCCTCGGCCTCGGTATGGGTGGTGACGAACTCCATGGCCGCGGTCTGCGCGACCATGCGGCGAATGCGCACCCCGAGACGATCGACCTTGGTGTAGCTGGCCACCCGTTTCCTGAGGTTCTTGGCCTTGCCCACGTAGAGGGCGTCACCGTCGGCATTGATCATCCGGTAGACGCCGGGAACCGACGGCAGCGCCCGAAGGTAATCCTCGATGACCCGGTGACCGATGGCCGGCAAGGCGGGCGCGCCCGAAGGGAGGTCGGACTGACTCTTGGTATCCATGATGATTATTTGATCGGATACCGCCGCCCGGTCAACGCAGGTTGGTAAAAACCCATCGATATCATCTCTATCCACCGTTTCTGTGGGTAAGTCTGTTGAAAATTTTGCGGGTGTCGCCACAGGCTCCCGCAATTCCGCTCTTTTCTAGAGTCTGCCCACCAAATAGGCATTTTAATAACTGTTTGATTTTACGCGACAATCTCAAAGGGTGCGGGATTTCGAAGGGAGGCAGGCCGGTTTTGGCCCGTTTGCGGGGGTTCGTCAGGTGCGAAGAACCCTTTTGTGTACAACTTCCGGAAGCCGCAAATCCCAACCTGAGAGAAGCACGCGAGTGCGGCATACAACCGCTCGCTCGCGCTTTGCGCGCACCGCCCGCGTCAGGCGGCGGCGCGGCGGATCAATCCCACGTCGTCGCCGCGAACCGTTCGATCTCGACGCCGACGCTGGTAGCGTCGGGAAAAACGTCCAACTTCTCCACCCGCACCCTGACGGAGCGGACCCGTCGATCGACAAGGCACGATCGCGCGATCTCCTCGGCCAAGGTTTACACCAGATTGATATGACCACGCTCGATGATCTCGCGTACGTCCGTGGCAATCTCCTCGTAACAGACGACGCTGGAAAGGTCGTCGTTGAGTTCGCGATCCTCCCGCACCGCCAGATCCAGATTGATTCGGACCCGCTGCACGGCCGCGTGCTCATGACGATGCACCCCGATCGAACACGAAAGCATCAGGTCGCGGATGAATACGTGGCGCAGAGCGCTGCGGGCGTCGGCAATGCGCAACGGGTGAACGACTGTCGCGGGATCGGCGGTCATTGAGACCCCTCCTGTGGCACTGAGCGTATGGCTCACTCCTCGAGCGCCAAGTTGGCGCCCCGGTGGCCCCAGCCCAGGTGCTGCCCACCATCGACGGCGATCATCTGCCCTGTCATCGACGGTGCGTCAAGGATGAAACGCACGGCGTCGCAGATTTCGCGCGGCGTGACCTGACGTCCCAAGGGCAGCGACGACCACTGACGGGAAAACTGCTCGTCCGTTTGCCTGGAACTGGGCAGTGTGGGCCCCGGTCCCACGGCGTTGACCCTGATCCGCGGCGCCAGAGCCATCGCCAGGGTTTGGGTCAGCGTCCACAGGGCCGCCTTGCTAACGGTATACGAGGTGAAGCGAGGCGTGAGGTTCAATACCCGCTGGTCGAGAATGTTGACCACGTTGCCGGGCCGACCTTCCGGCAACTGCCGGGCGACCGCCTGAGTGAGGATGAACGGCGCCCTGAGGTTCACCTGCATATGCAGGTCCCAGGACTCGCGCGTGACGGTATCGGGCTTGTCGTCCTCGAACACCGAAGCGTTGTTGATCAGGCAGGTGATCGGTCCCATGGCCGCGGCCGCCGTTGCGACCAGCGCCGCCGTCTCCCCCTCGTCGTGGAGGTCGGCCCGGAAGGCCACGGCGCGGCCGCCCCTGCCCTCGATCTCGGCGGCAAGATCGCGGGCGGCTCCCTCGGACCGATGATAGTGTACCGCGATCGGCCAACCGTGTGCCGCGAGGTCGGATGCGATCGCCCGGCCGATACGCCGGGCAGCGCCGGTAACGAGGGCAACTCCTGGGGACAAGTCCTGCATGCTCGAAGAATGGATAAACGACGATCCGGAATCAAGGCATCCGACGCTTCCGCCGCCGGTCTACCTGACCCAGGGAAAAAGGCTTGCCGGTCCAAGAACCAGAAGCGCGATGTAGGCTCCATAGACGACGAGAAACGCGCCCCCCATCGGCCGGCCGAGACGGAGACCGAAGATCAGAAACGGCAAGAACGCCGCCGTCGCCAACAGCATCACCCAGATATCGAAATCGCTGATCTGCTCCGCCACCTCTAGCGGCGTCACCAACGCCACCGTTCCCCCGACGCCCAGCATGTTGAACAGGTTGCTGCCGACCACGTTGCCGATCGCGATGTCCGAGTGGCCGCGGATGGCGGCGACCACCGAGGCCGCCAGTTCGGGCAGCGACGTGCCTATGGCAATCAGCGTCAGACCGATGACCGCCTCGGAAACGCCTGCCGCGCGAGCCACGGCGACGCCTCCCTCAACCAGCAAGTCGGCGCCAAATACAATACCCGCGAGGCCGCCGGCGACCGCGATCCAAGCCAACCACGGTGCGCCGGGAATCCCTTCAATCTCCTCGGCTTCCTCGCGACGGCTCTCCGCCGCGGCGTCGCCGGGCCCCTTGACCTCGCGCCAATAGGAGCTGATCAGGAATCCGAGCAGCATCGCCACCATCACGGCGCCGGCGCCCCGGCCGATCGTCCCGCTCCAGACGAGCCCGGCGAACAGAACGCTGCTCGCGACCAGAATAGTCGTGTCATGGGTCAACGGCCGAGTTCGTCCGTCGATCGGCGAGAGAAGGGCCGTGACCCCGATGATCAACAGCAGATTAGCGGTGTTACTGCCGACGATGTTGCCGACCGCGATGTCCGGCACACCGGATATCGCGGCGTCGAGGCTGACCACCAGTTCCGGCGCCGACGTCCCGAAAGCAACCACCGTCATCCCGATGACCAGCGTCGAGACGCCAAAGCGGCGCGCGACGGCGACGGCGCCACGCAGCAACAACTCCGCGCCCCCAAGCAGCAGGAGAAAACCAACGGTTACCTGGACGTACATCATGCGGCCGAATCCGCCGGCTGTGTCGGCCGCGCCGGAAAACGAGGGCGGGGCGCGTCGGGAAGTTCATCCCTCCTTTGCCACGCGCACCCCGGACGACGCAAGAGCCGAAGCCGTTATACCAACGGTCATTGATAGGGACTCATTGTGATCGTGTTTCACGCATCCTCGGCAGGAGGGGCCGCGCCGGCGATGCTGGCGCATCGTCAAGCGGTTTCGACGCCCCGAGGATGCGCGAAACACGACCCTACGGGCGGCCTATCGAGGCTTCCGGTCAGCGTCGCGCGCCGCTTGTGATGCT
>JAUXFS010000411.1 GCA_030622775.1 Rhodospirillales bacterium
CCTCGAGACCGCGCTGAAACGCATGATCGAGGACCGGCGCCGCGAGGAGCAATTCCAGCCGTCCGAACCCGGCCTATAGCCTCCTGGTCACCACCGCTTGCCCGCGCCCCGGCGCCGCGCTATCAATAATGCGCCTTGGGGATGCGCCTTGGGGATGCGCCTTGGGGACGCGCCTTGGGTCGCCGGATTAGCTCAGCTGGTAGAGCGGCTGATTTGTAATCAGTAGGTCGGGGGTTCGACTCCCTCATCCGGCACCAATTAAGTCAATTGGTTAAAGAGAGATCGGGAAAATCTGCAGATTTGTGTCGGCATCGTGTCCGCAAAAACAGAGGCTGTCGTGGACGCGTATAGGCCGACCTGTATACCTGTGCTGCGGAATTTTGGGGACACAGGAGTTTTGAGGACACATTACAGCTCTTGCATCATCACCAGCCTACCCGACCCGTCGCCCTGAAGTGCCCGTACGCGGGCATCGGGCCGGCGTGGGTCTCCAAGCTCGCCCCGCCCCCAACGGCGGGCGTCAGCGGGCTTTTCCGGCGTTGATTTCGGCCAGGATCCAGTGGCGGAAGCTGTCGATTTTCGGCCGTTCCGCCGTGTCTTCCGGGTAGACCATGTAATAGGCGAAGTTCACCGGCAGCACGACATCGAAGGGACGGACCAGGCGCCCCGCCGCCAGATCGTCCCCGGCCAGGGCCTCGCTGCCGAGCGCCAGGCCCTGGCCGTCGACGGCCGCCTGGAGGGCGAAGCTGGTGTAGCTGAAGCGCGGGCCGCGTATGGCGTCGACCTGTTCGGCGCCGGCGGCGCGCAACCACATCTGCCAGTCGAGGGGCTCTCCCTTGGTCAGCGCCCATGACCATTCCACGTGGAGCAGGGTGTGGCCGGCGAGATCGGCGGGACGGGCGAGGGGCGGCCCGCGGTGCAGCAACTCCGGGCTGCAGACCGGAAAAATCTCCTCGTCGAACAGACGGATCGCCTGCAATCCGGGATAGTCGCCGGCGCCGAAACGAATGCCGATGTCGACACCGTCGCGGGCGAAGTTCGCCGTTTCGTCGGTGGTCTGCAGACGCACTTCGATCTCGGGGAAGGCCGCCTTGAACGCGCCCAGCCGGCGCACCAGCCAGTTGGCGGCGAAGGTCGGGCCGACGCTGATGGTCAGGAACCGGCGGGCCTCGTCGGCACGCAGGCGCCGCGCCGCCTCGGCGATCCGGTCGAAGCCGGCACTCAGCACCGGCAGCACCGTCCGCGCCGTCTCGGTCAGGACGAACTCCCCCTTGACCCGGCGCAACAGCGATACCCCGAGATCGGCCTCCAGGGCCTTCACCTGATGGCTCACCGCCGCGGGGGTGACATGGAGCTCGTTCGCCGCCTTGGTCAGGCTCAGGTGACGCGCCGCCGCCTCGAAGGCGCGCAGGGCATTGAGCGAGGGCAGGCGTTGGTTCACCGGGTCGCCTTTTAGTTTTTCTAAAACATGATAGCAACAGAACTCGTTCGCCGCAAAGCCCCGATTAACGTATAATTATGCAATAGACGAATACCCTATGACCCAAACGGCGGAACCTGCCGGCATTTGCCGAACTCAAGGTAGCCTAAAGCTCCGACGGCACGACAAGACCAGGACACGGACCATGAACCATCTCAGAATTCACTTCGTCGACCCGACCATCCCCGGCATGAGCGGACGCGACCTGATCGAGCGTGCGATCGAGTCGGCGCAAGTGCCCTTCAGCAAGGCCGGCGGCGCTTATCGGGCGGCGCGCAGGAACTTCGCTCTGCGCAAGGGGCTGTCCAGGCTGGATCGTCGCCAGCTCCGCGATCTCGGCATCGACCGCGACGCCGCATGAGCGTCGCGGTCGAGCGCGCACACCGCCCAAACCCGGTTTCCGTGGCCCAAAACTGATCCGCATCCGCTGTTCCGCGGGGGCGCTCGGGGGCGCTGTTCCGGGGACATAATACAAATCCATGCCTGAGTGGCGGGAACACGATCCGCGTCCCGCGCGCCGCCCCGTTTGTTCGGTTCGTCGTCCCGCCATAGCCGCGCTCGGGCATCGCCGCGCACGCGGCCTTCGAGGCTCCCGGCAAGCGTGCGCGCACTACGCCGATGCGCCATAATGATCTCGACCTTTTCGCCCATCCCGATGGTCGGGAACGCGGTCAATGGAACTTGGCCGGACATCCGGTCGCCGAAAAACGAATACGATTGGAGGAACACGACCGCCATGCCGTTTGACTACGACCGCCTGATCAACTGGCGCTATGACGACATCACCCAGGAGTACGACGTCTGGGACACCATCCGCTACGCCCTCTCGGTCGGCATCGGCCGCGAGCCGACGGATACGCGGCAACTGCGCTTTACCTTCGAAGATGGCCTGCAGGCCTTTCCGACCATGGCGCTGGTGCTGGCGACCCCCGGCTTTTGGCCCCAGGAGCCGGCCACCGGCATGGATTGGGTCAACGTCCTGCACGGCGGCGAAAGCCTGGTCATCCACAAGCCGCTGCCGGCGGCGGCGCGGCTGAAGGCGCGGCTGCGGGTGACCGACATCGTCGACAAGGGGGAAGGGCGCGGCGCCCTGATGCACACCATCCGAGAGGTGTTCGACGCCGACGGCGGCGACCTGCTGGCTACCGAGGGAACCACCTGGTTCTGCCGCGGCGACGGCGGCTGCGGCGGACCCGGCGGCGCCATGCCCAAGGCCCATCCGGTGCCCGAGCGCGCGCCGGACGCGGTCTGCGACCTGGCGACGCTGCCGCAGCAGGCTTTGCTCTACCGTCTCAACGGCGACCACAATCCGCTGCACGCGAACCCGCGGGTGGCGGCGGCGGCCGGCTTCGAGCGGCCGATCCTGCATGGACGCTGTACCCTGGGCCACGCGGCGCACGCGGTGCTGCGGACCATGGCCGACTACGATCCCCTCCGGTTCAAAGGCATTCAGGTTCGCTTCACCGCCCCGGTGTTCCCGGGCGAAACGTTGCGCACCGAGATGTGGCGGGAAGGCGCCACGGTGTCGTTCCGAACCCTGGCGGCGGAGCGGGACGTGGTGGTGCTGTCCAACGGGCGCGTGGACATTACCGGATAGGTTGGGCTTGGGCCGTTTTCGGTCGTTTTGGGGACATCTGTTCTGGGGACAAAATCCACATCTGCGTCTGGGTGGCGGGAACACGATCCGCATCTCGCGCGCCAACCCGTTCGTTCAGTTCGTCGTCCC
>JAUXFS010000171.1 GCA_030622775.1 Rhodospirillales bacterium
CACGCAAGCTGATAGGTCCCTGGCGACGACATCCCGGTCTCGGCGCGGCTGATGGCTGTGGCCGACGTCTACGACGCCCTGATCAGCAAGCGGGTCTACAAGGCGCCGTTCACCCATCAAGAAGCGGTTCGGATCATCCAGGAGGGCTCGGGGACCCACTTCGATCCCGACGTGGTCGACGCGTTCCTGGAAATTGCCGGCGAATTCAGCGAGATCGCCAAGCGGTTCGCCGACCAACGGTAAGCCGTAGCGCCCCGGCCACAGGGGTCGTGGCTTACGATCGCCACAAGGCGCGGGAGAAAGCGCAATTACATATCACGTCCCCAGATCAGGGGCGCGAGGCGGACGCCGATCGTGGTTGGTCGATGCCGGGTTCCGTTGCGGCCTGGCGGCGGTTACGATTGGCGGCGCTGACCTTGGGGCGAACGCGAGGGCTTTGTTTTCTTGGCGGCCGCTTTCTCGGCGTCGGCCTCCGCGGCGGCTTCCTTGTCGGCCGCCTCCTTGGCCAGCCGGAGGGCCCGCAGGTTCGCCACGTGTTCCGCTCTCTCCTGCTGCGCTTTCTCTTTTTCTTTAAGGAGCTGCTTGTCCTTCTTCTGGGTGGCGGTGAATAGTTCCTCGGCCCTCGATTTTGCTGACTTCAACATTTCACGAATCCTCTGCTTCGGTTCGAGGCGTCACGGACGGGACCTTTTGTCCCGCAGCGCAGGCTGGTCCGCGAGCTCGGCGACTGCTGGGCGCTTCGCGCCGCTGCTTTTTTATTGTTCGTTGTATTTATATGGTGCCGAAGGAATGAAGACGAATCGATCCGCCTGCCTCCTTCGGTCCGTCGGACGATCGTTGAAGGCCGCATCACCGACGGCGAGCGGCTGCCGCCCCCAACCGAAATTGGCGGCGGCGCCTTGCGTGGTTAGTCGACCACGGACAGGTTCTCGGCGGAAGATTTGCCGTTCTGTCCGGGCTGAAGTTCATAGGAGACCTTCTGCCCTTCCCTAAGCGAACTCAGTCCGGCGCGCTCGACGGCCGAAATATGGACGAAAGCGTCTTTTGAGCCGTCTTCCGGCTCGATGAACCCGAAACCCTTGGCAGGATTGAACCACTTTACGGTACCAGTTGGCATAGTTATTTCCTCTAACAGGAGTCTTAAATTCCGCGCTTCACACGATGCGACGGCGCGGTCGGCGTAACGCTCACATTGTCAGGGGATAACTAAGCTAATCGGCGTACCGGTCGTTCAGGTAGCACCAAACGAATGCAACACGTATGCGGGATATGTAGATCATATCCCGGAAAAGTCAATGACTCGCGAGGCTCCCAGCGGGGATGCGGAAATCCGCCCACCAACACCGCGTTCGCCCGCGAGCACCGATTGGAAAAGCGGAATGATCAATTGGAACAAAATCTAACAGGACACCCCGTGAAACAACAATCAAGGGAAGGGAGCAAACAATTGCGGAATTTCTTTATTTGTTCAGAACCATTCCATTGCGACACGTTTTGAAAAATTTGACCGCCTGAACATTCCTGATCCAAATCACTGCTTTGTCGCGTCCGCGGCCACCTGCATGCGGACGATGCGGTCCGGATTCTCGACCGTGCCGTTGCGGCGCTTGTCACCGAGCTTGATCTTGTCAACGTACTCCATTCCATCGATGACCCGGCCCCAGACCGTGTATTTCTTGTTCAGAAACCGCGCCGGAGCCAAGCAGATGAAGAACTGGGAATCGGCGCTGTTCGGGCTGGCGGCGCGGGCCATCCCGACCGTTCCACGCACGAACGCGTAGTTCGAGAACTCCGCCGGGAGATGGACGCCCGACCCGCCGGTGCCGTCGCCCTTGGGATCACCCGTCTGCGCCATGAAGCCATCGATTACCCGGTGGAAGACGAGGCCGTCGTAGAAACCCTTCCGGGTCAACTCCTTGATCCGGGCCACGTGCTTGGGGGCGATATCGGGCAGCATCTCGATGACCACGCGGCCGTCCTTGAGGTCCAGGTAGAGGGTATTCTCGGGATCGGCGGCAAAAGCGCGTCCGCCGATGGACAGCAACGCCACCAACAGAACGCCGATGACGGAAGTTCGTAAACGCGGCATGACTACCTCGGTTTGGTGACGGTGCTACGGGTGGACGGGTTTCCGCCACACACCTCTGGCACGCGCGACCGGTGGCACGTGCGCAAAGGGCAGCCGTACCCGCCGGGCCGTTCCGGCGGATACGAATGCAGGAGCCCCTCGAAGATCGGCGCCGGAAGCCTACTTGCGCAAGGTCTTCTGGAACATCCGTTCGGATTTCTCGGCCGCGGCGGTAGCGGCACGCGCCGCGTTCTGCGCTTCCCGCGACGACGCAGCCGCGTTGTTCGAAGCCTGGAGGGCCATCTCCTGGGCCTTGATCGATTCCGCCCTGGTCGCCCGCGTCTCTTCCCGAAGCTTCTGGATATCGGTGCGCAACGCGCCGACGTCGCTTTGAAGCCGATCGACGTCGCCCGACGATGCACAGCCGCCGACAACCAAGGCGCCGGCCACAAGCATGATCGGCATGGTCTTCCTAAAAGCCGTCCTCATATCTCTCTCCGCATTGAGTTCATAGTTGAGTTCATAATTGAGTTCATAAACCGATTTGCGCGTGGGCGCAGCAAGACGACTACCCCAGCACGCCCTCTTTAGAAAGACCGCGGCCCGAAATCAAGCTCGTTGCCTCCGGCCGGCAAGTTCCGGCGGGCGCGAAACAAGCGCGCGGCACCCCTCTCAGGGTAGAATTTCGATCGGCGTCCCATCCTCTACCGCCGCCCAGATCTCGTCCATCGCCCGGTTGTTGACGGCGATACAGCCCTCGGTCCAATCCCGGGGAAGATCGTCGCGGCTGGTCACCGGCAGATGGCCGGGGAGACCATGAATCATGATCAAACCGCCGGGGGGAACGCCGAGTTCCCGGGCCCGGGAGGAGTCCCGCCAATTGGGATAGGAAATGTGGATCGAACGGTAAAAGCGGCTCTTTGGATTGCGCCAATCGAGCACGTACTCTCCCTCGGGTGTCCGGCCGTCGCCTTCCTTCATCTTGGGCCCGTCCGGATCGCGGCCGAGATCAATGGGGTAGGTGCGGAAAATCATCCCGTCACGGAGCAGGTAGAGCTGTCGCTCGCCCTTCACGATCAACACCCTGTCCGCCTTTATCCCCCGGGACGGGTGGAGACGGATCTCCGCGTTCGACGGGAAAGAACTCAAAAGGACGATGCCGGCCACCAGCCAGGCAAGGATGGACGATTTCGACAAGGATTCCCCTCCATATGCCACGAGGATAGCAGCTTACACAACTTTTTCGAGAATTCAAGGGCGCCGCACCCGGAAATTCCCTTGCCTGCAACCTCGGCATTCATCTCCGAGACCCATCCGTCCCGTCGCGAAGGCGTAACTATTTGAGATAAGATAGTTCTTCGGCTCCACGCGGGGCAAAGGACGCAAAGGCCGTCTTCGGGGTTCGGAAGGCCCCGCTCATGGGCCTCACGATCGCGAACATCCGGACCTTCCGGGCAACGACAGCATCGGGCCGACGGAATTCACCGAATCGGTTCGAAGAAAATGGGAAACGCGATCACAACAGATCAATATGGGGGCTGTTTATTTTAGTGTGGATCGACGCTCCAAAATACGGAATCCTTCAACGTGACCATTCGCAATCTAGACTATCTGTTCAAGCCACGGTCGATCGCCTTGATCGGCGCCAGCAAGCAGCCGAAGTCGGTGGGTGCGGTGCTGGCCCACAACCTGTTCAACTCGGGCTTCGAAGGCCCGATCATGCCGGTCAGTCCCGGACACAAGGCGATCGAGTGAGTGCTGACCTACGCCGACGCCGGAGCCCTGCCGGTGCCTGCCGACCTCGCCGTCATCGCCACTCCGCCGGAAACGGTCCCCGGACTGATCGGCGCCTTCGCCGAACGCGGCACCCGGGCGGCCGTGGTCATCACCGAGGGCTTCAACCAGAGCGATGGCAATGGTGGTGGCGAGGACGGCAGGGCCTTGCGGCAAGCGATGCTGGATGCCGCCCGCCCCCACACCCTGCGGATCGTCGGCCCCGACTGCCTGGGGGTGATGGTGCCGGGGGCGGGGCTCAACGCCAGCTTCGCCCACATCCAGCCGAAGCGGGGCAACCTGGCGTTCATTGCCCAGTCCGGTGCGATCGTCACCTCGGTGCTCGATTGGGCGGCGGCGCGCGGCATCGGATTCTCCCACTTCGTCTCGCTCGGCGATACCAGCGACGTCGACTTCGGCGACATGCTGGATTACCTCACCGGTCAGATGGAAATCCGCGGCATCCTGCTTTACATCGAGACGATAAGGGATGCGCGGAAGTTCATGTCGGCGGCCCGGGCCGCCGCCCGCATCAAGCCGGTGATCGTGATCAAGTCGGGCCGCCACCCCGCTGCCACCGCCGGTGAGGCCGCCTCCCATACCGGGGCCTTGGCCAGCCGGGACGCCGTCTACGACGCTGCCTTCCGCCGTGCCGGCATGCTGCGGGTCCATGATATCGGCGGCCTGTTCGGCGCCGTGGAGACCATGGCCCAGGGCCAGGCGCCGTCCGGAGACCGAATCGCCGTGCTGACCAACGGCGGCGGGGTGGGCATGATGGCCGTCGATGCGCTGATCGATTACGGGGGTCGACTGGCGGATCTGTCCGGAGAGACGGTCGCCGCCCTCGATGCCGTCCTGCCGCCCACATGGTCGCGGCGAAATCCGGTCGACATCTTCGGCGATGCGCCGCCCGAGCGGTACGGAAAGGCCCTCGAAATCCTGCTGAAAGACAAGGGGACCAATGCCGTCCTCGTGCTCAACTGCCCCACCGCGACCGCCTCTGGCGAGGACGCGGCGCGTGCGGTGATCGACACCGTTGCCGGCAAGAAGCGGTGCGTGCTGACCAGTTGGCTCGGCGAAACCGCCGCGGCCGGCGCCCGTCGGATGTTCGCCGAACACCGAATCCCCACCTACTTCACGCCGGAACGGGCGATCCGGGCGTTCGTCGACATGGTCAACTACGAGCGAAGCCAGGAGGCGCTGACCGAGACCCCGCCTTCGGTGCCGGAGGACTTCGCGCCGGACGCGGCGGCGGCGCGAGCGGTGATCGAAAACGCGCTCGACGACGGCCGAGAGTGGCTCGGCGAACTCGAGGCGAAAGCGGTGCTGGATGCGTATGGCATTCCCGTCGTGCCGATGCTCTTGGCCGCGGATCCAGGGGCGGCCTGGACGGCGTTGTCGAGCAGGATCTGGGCTTTGGACACGGTGGGCCTCCGGAGGCGGGGATGAGCGGGTCGGATGCATGATAGACCGGTTGGGCTCCGGGATCCAACGTGATTCGGGGTCGTGGCGCGGCTCTCGGGCTCGGTGCTGGATTCCGGCGATGTAAAGC
>JAUXFS010000054.1 GCA_030622775.1 Rhodospirillales bacterium
ATGACGACTTTTGACGACGGTCGGTAAAGTTCATTTCCAAAAAAATCAACGACTTAGCCCGAAAAACTGACGACAAATGTATACTTTTGACGACGTTTCACTTTCGGCGGGGATGGGTTTTGTTTCGGATCAATGGGTTAACCGCCACGGAGGCGTAACGAATGTCGTCAAAACCGGCCGAAACGTCGTCAAAACCGTCGTCAAAAGGCCGTTGACGACGGGCGCGGCGGGCCGTCGTTCCGGGGCCGGCCACGGGGGCGCCATCGGCCGGTGGCGGCGAGGCGCCGCGACGCCATCCGGCCTTGGGCTTCAGGGAACAGTTGACAGCCCGGAGCGCCGCGGCAAAGGTGCCGGTCATGTCGATCACCGTTGCCGGCATCAATCGTTTCCCGGTCAAGGGGCTGAGCGCCGAGGCGCTGGAGGCCGCGGACCTGACCGTCGGCGAGGGCGTTGCCGGCGACCGCCGGTTCGCGCTGGCGCTGTCGTCCACCCGTTTCGACGCGGACACGCCGCGCTGGCTGCCCAAGACCAGCTTCCTGATGCTGATGCGCAACGCACGGCTGGCGGCGCTGGAGACCCGCTACGACGCGGGCGAGGGCATCCTCACCATTCGCCGCGACGGCAAGCAGGTGGCGCGGGGAAAGATCACCACCCCGGTCGGGCGGGCGATGATCGAGGCGTTCTTCGACGCCTACATGCGGGGCGAGATCGCCGGCAGGCCCCGATTGATCGCGGCGCCGGGCGGGCACATGTTCTCCGACCACCAAAACAAGGTGCTGTCGATCATCAACCTGGCGACCGTGCGCGATCTCGAGCGGGTGGTCGGCCAACCGGTCGACCCGCTCCGCTTTCGCGCCAATCTGTACCTCGAGGGCGCGGCCCCGTGGGCGGAGTTCGACTGGGTGGACAGGGACATCGCCGTCGGCGAGGCCGGGTTGCGCATCACCGCGCGGATCGACCGCTGCGCCGCCACGACGGTGCGGCCCGGCGCCGGAACCCGCGACATCAACGTTCCGAAAGCGCTACAGAGGGGCTTCGGCCACGTCGACTGCGGCGTCTACGCGCGTGTCACCACGGACGGACACATCGCCGTCGGCGATCCCGTCGTTCAGACGCCGTAGGCAACCGATCAGTTCGGGCGGCGATCCGCCCCGGTGGGCGCCTCGGGGGCCGCCTCGATCGCCGGTTGTTCCGCCGAACCCGCGTCGACGACGGCGCCTTCCGGCCGCGCCTCGGCCGTGACCGGGATTCTGCGCGCCCGATCCTGCTGACCACGGTCGCCGCCGCTGCCGTCATTGGCGTGCAACACCCGATAGTAGTGTTCGGCGTACTGGTAATAGCCCTCGGCGGCGACCGGGTCGCTCGAAGTCGTGGCGTCACGCCCGAGCGCCAGATACTTGTCGAGCACCTGTTGCGCCGTACCTCGGATCTTACCGTCCGGGCCGTTGCTTTCTAACGTGTGGGATTTCGACAACGGATGTCGCTTGCCGTTGCCACGGTTGCGCCCTCGTCTGGAACTGCTAACGTGTTTCATCATACCTTGCGGCTAGGTTGTCTGTGCCGCCCCCCTTATCCCCACCCGATGCCCTTAGAGGTACGGCGTCGCACATTCCACTCGAACCAAATCGGTGGTTCGCCTCGGGGCGCGTGGGGTATAGGCAGCTTAGCGGCGCGGTGCGACGCGTTCATTCGTGGCCTACTCGCCACGATATCGTCTCAAACTAGTCGGGAACCATTTGGTTTCCAACCCTTTTTTTACTGCCCGTTGAATTCGCCGGCAACCGCCCGCAGACATCGCCCGACGCCCGCGAGATCGGTTTTGATATCAACGCCTTGGAATCCGTGGCCGGACAGCATCGCCGCCACTTCCGGCGCCTGCCCGGCGCCGACCTCGAGAAACGCCGCGCCTCCCGGCGCCACAAGCCGGCGCAACCGCGGCGCGATCACCCGATAGGCGGCGAGGCCGTCCGCCCCGCCGGCGAGCGCCAGACGCGGCTCGAACCGGACGATCTCCGGCGCCAGGCCCGGCAGTTCGGCGTCGGCGATGTAGGGGGGATTGGCGACCACCAGGTCGAAACCGCCGCCGAGCGCGCTTGCCCAGTCGCCGGCGGCGAAGCAGGCGCGGCGCGCCAGCCCGAGCGCGTCCGCGTTGTCGCGGGCGACGGCGAGGGCGGCGGCGGACAGATCGACCCCCACCCCCCACGCACCCGGAAGCTCGCTCAGCAACGCCAGCAGCAAGCAGCCGCTTCCCGTCCCGAGATCGAGGATTCGCATCGCCGCGTCGCCGCTCCGGCGCTCCCCGGCCCACGCCAGGGCGGCCTCGACCAGGGTCTCGGTTTCCGGCCGCGGCACCAGGGTATCGGCGGTCACCCGGAACGGCAGGCTCCAGAATTCCCGGTTGCCGAGGATGTAGGCCAGCGGCTCGCGCAACACCCGCCGCGCCAGCGCCGCGTCCAGCCGGGACCGTTGATCGCCGGTGAGCGGCCTTTGCGGATCGCCGACCACCGCCTCGGCGCCGCCGCCGAGGGCGTGGCCGACCAGCAGCCGGGCTTCCAGCCGCGGAACGGCGATCCCGGCCTCGGACAGGCTGGAGCGGACGCTGTCGACGGCGTCGCGAACGGTGACGGGGGCGGAGGTGGAGACGGACGCGGGGACGGTAGCGGGCACGCTCAAGAGGTTTCCGCCAGCCGGCTGGCCTTGTCGTCGGCGATCAGCGCGTCGACGATGTCGTCGATGTCGCCTTCGAGGATCCGGTCCAGCTTGTGCAGGGTCAGGCCGATCCGGTGGTCGGTGACCCGGCTCTGCGGGAAATTGTAGGTGCGAATCCGCTCCGAGCGGTCGCCCGAGCCGATCTGGTTCCTGCGTTCCGCCGCCCTTTCGGCGTCGGCGCGCGAGCGCTCGAGGTCGTACAGCCTGGCGCGAAGAATCTTCATCGCCTTGGCCCGGTTCTTGTGCTGGGACTTCTCGTCCTGCTGGGTGACGACGATGCCGGTCGGCACGTGGGTGATGCGGACCGCGCTGTCGGTGGTGTTGACCGACTGGCCGCCGGGGCCGCTCGAGCGGTAGACGTCGATGCGCAGATCCTTCTCCTCGATGTCGACGTCGACCTCCTCGGCCTCGGGCAGCACCGCCACCGTCGCCGCCGAGGTGTGGATACGTCCGCTGGATTCCGTCTCCGGCACCCGCTGGACACGGTGAACCCCGGACTCGAACTTGAGCCGCGCGAACACCCCGCGCCCGGTGATCGACGCCACCACCTCCTTGTAGCCGCCGATGCCGGTTTCATGGAGGTCCATCACCTCGACGTTCCAGCCCTTCGTTTCGGCGTAACGTTGATACATGCGGAACAGGTCGGCGACGAACAATCCGGCTTCCTCGCCGCCGGTGCCCGCCCGCACCTCCAGGATCGCATTCTTCTCGTCGGCCTCGTCCTTGGGCAGCAACAAAAACTGAAGCGCGTGCTCCAGGTCCGGGATCCGTTGGCGGAGCTGTGGAAGCTCCTCTCGGGCCATGCCCTTCAGCTCCTCGTCGGCTTCGGGATCGTCAATCAGCGCCTCGAGGTCGTCCGCCTCGGCCCGCGCCTTCCTCAGATCGGTGATCGCCTCGACCATCGGCGTCAGATCCGAATACTCCTTGGAAACGCGGGCGAAGTCCGGCGATGCCGAAACCTCGGGACTGGCCAGCAGGGCGCCCAGCTCCTCGAAGCGGGAGACCAGGTGGTCGAGTTTCTCCTCAGCGATCATTTCTCATCCTCCGGAGCACCGTCGCCAAGACGGAACAGTCGGTTCAGCGCCCGATCCGCCTCGCGCAAATCGGCGGCTCCCTCGGAGCCGAGGGCGGCGATTTCCCGCAGCGCCTCCGAGGGGCCATGCAAAAGTCTGTTGATCAGAAGCCGCGTGGCCTTTTCCACGTCGCCTCCGGCGTCGGCGATGGCGGCCGCGCGCGCGGTCTCGAAGTGGCGGCGGAGCGCCGTCAGCGTCGGCACCGCGGCGCGCGCGGCACGGCCGCGTAGAAAGCCGGCGACCTCGTCGTCGATGATGTCCAAGGCGGCGCGGGCCTCGTTTTCCCGCGATGCCAGCCCCCTCATCGCCACCCCCTCGAGATCGTTGAGATCGTAGAGGAACGCGCCGTCCAGACGTTCGACGGCGGTGTCGACATCGCCGGGAATACTCGCATCGACCAAAAACACCGGCCGCATGCGGCGGCTTTTCAGCGCCCCCTTGACCATCTCGGCGGTGATGATGCTGCGGCGGGCGCCGAGCGCCGTGACCAGAATATCGGCGTCCGCAAGCGCTCGCGCAAGATCCTCGAACGGGGCGACATGGCAATTCAGCGTCCGGGCCGTGGCCTCGGCTCGTCCCGCCCTCGGATGGACGACGACGAGATGGCCGAGACCCGCGGCAAGAAGAGCCTCGGCGACGAACTCGCCCATGTCGCCGGCCCCCACCAGAAGTCCGCCGCACCGCCCGAGATCGCCGTGCACGCCGCGGGCCAGATCGACGGCGGCGGCGGCGGTGGACACCGGCCGCTCGCCGATCGCGGTCTCCGTGCGCACCCGCTTGGCCGCCCCGTAGGCCGCCTGTAGCACCGCCTCGAGCTCCTTGCCGCTCATGCCTGCGTCGCGCGCCGCCCGGTGACCGGCCTTGATCTGCCCGAGAACGTAGGGCTCGCCGATCACCAGGCTATCGAGCGAGGCGGTCACGGTGAAGATATGGCGGACGGCGTCCTCGCCGGACAACACATAGAGCGCTCCGTTCAGGTCCTCGGGCGGCAGCCCCGCGTGCGCGGCCATCAGCGCGACGATGCGTCCCACCGCGGCCTCGTGGTCATGGTGAATCGCCTGGACCTCGACCCGGTCGCAGGTCGACACGATCAGCGCCTGTTCGACCCCGGAACGCCGCAAGCCATCGAGCAAGCCCGCCATGGCGTGCTCCTCGACGAAAAGCTGGTCGCGAACCGTTAGCGAGGCCGAGCGCTGATTGGCGCCGACCACCAAGGTCCTCACCGTCGAAGCGGTATGGTCGGACATCGTGGCGCTACCGGTAGTGTCCGAGGTGCTCCTCCAGTGACGCCAGGAGCACCTCCTCCTGCTCACCCGTGTCCATGTCGCGGACAATGGCGGCGTCGCGCGAGAGTTCGTCCTCGCCCAGAATGACCGCGGTGCGCGCGTTCACCTTGTTGGCGCGCTTCAGCCGCTTGCCGAGATTGCCCTTGTATCCGAACTCGACCGGAAACCCGGCGTGGCGCAGCTTCTGACTGATGGCAAGCCCGACACCGACCTGATCGCTCCCGCAAGGAACAACGGCGACCGGGCGCGGCGCCTGGGGCGCCTCGTCGATCAGCATCATCAGTCTCTCGACGCCGGCGGCCCAGCCGGTGCCGGGGGTCGGAGGCCCGCCCATCTGTTGGACCAGCCCGTCATAGCGACCGCCGGCCAAAACCGCACCCTGGGCACCGAGCGCGTCGGTGGTGAACTCGAACGTGGTATGACAGTAGTAGTCCAGTCCCCGCACCAGCTTCGCATTGAGTCGATAGGCGACCCCGACCTGGCCGAGGAGCGAGATCAACTCGTCGAAGAACTCCCGCGAGGCCGCATTCAGGCTGTCGGTAATCAGCGGCGCGTCGGCGACGACGGTTCGATCCCGCTCGTCCTTGGAGTCGAGGACGCGCAGCGGGTTGCGATCAAGACGCATCAGGCTGTCCTCGGACAACCGGTCCCGATGGGCTTGCAGATAGTCGACGAGCACGCTTCGATAGGCGACGCGGCTCTCGCCGTCGCCGAGGGTGTTGAGCTCGAGCACGACCTTGTCGTCGAGCCCGAGGGCGCCGAGAAAATCGGCGCCGAGCGCGATCACCTCGACGTCGGCAAGCGGTTCGGCGACACCCAGAAGCTCCACGCCCACCTGGTGGAATTGCCTCAGCCGCCCCTTCTGGGGTCTTTCGTAGCGGAACATCGGCCCCCGGTAGAACAGCTTCAGGGGAAGATGCTGGGAGAGGCCGTTGGAAAGGAACGCGCGGACCACCCCCGCGGTATTCTCCGGGCGCAGCGTGAGGCTGTCGCCGCCTCGATCGGCGAAGGTATACATCTCCTTGGTGACGATATCGGAGACGTCGCCGAGGGTGCGGGCGAACACGTCGGTGAACTCGAACACCGGCGTCGAAATCTCGCCGTAGCCGTATCGCTCGGCAATGCTGAAGGCGGTCTCCTCGACGTGGCGGCGGCGTCGGCTTTCGTCGGGCAGAATGTCGCGAGTGCCGCGGACGGGCTGCAGGGCGGGCATCGGTAGAGCGGTCCGGTTACTGGGCGGCGACGCGCGCTGCGGAGGGCTCACCCTCGGCGCCGAGTGAAGGGTCGACGCATTGGTAGCGCGTGCGGACATATTCCTCGACGATCGCCTGGAACTCCTCGGCGATGTTGGCGCCGCGAAGCGTCATCCTCTTGCCGCCGTCGATGAACACGGGCGCCGAAGGCTCCTCCCCGGTGCCCGGGAGACTGATGCCGATGTCGGCCTGCTTGCTTTCTCCCGGCCCGTTGACGATGCATCCCATCACCGCCACGGTCATCGTCTCCACGCCCTGGTATTGCCGGCGCCATTCGGGCATGCGCGCGCGGATGAAACTCTGTATCCGACCGGCCAACTCCTGAAACACCGTGCTGGTGGTGCGGCCGCAGCCGGGGCAGGCGGTGACCAGGGGCACGAACGAGCGCAGCCCCATGACCTGCAGGATCTCCTGGGCGACGATGACCTCCGCGGTGCGGTCGCCCCCGGGTTCCGGGGTCAGCGAAACCCGAATGGTGTCGCCGATGCCCTGCTGAAGCAGAACCGCCATCCCTGCCGTCGACGCGACGATACCCTTGGAGCCCATGCCGGCTTCGGTCAGCCCCAAATGCAGCGCATAGGCGCATCGGGCCGCCAACTTGTCGTAGACGGCGATGAGATGCTGCACGTCGCTGACCTTGCACGACAGCACGATCCGATCCGGCGCGAGCCCGATCTCCTCGGCCCGGACGGCGCTTTCGACGGCGGAAGCCACCAGCGCTTCCTCCATGACATCGGCGGCGCTCCTCGGTTCCTTCGAACCGGCGTTCTCGTCCATCATCCGGGCCAACAGATCCTGGTCGAGGCTTCCCCAATTGACCCCGATACGAACCGGCCGGTCGTACTTCAGCGCCGTCTCGACCATGCTCGCGAACTGCCGGTCGCGCTTCTCGCGAAAGCCCACGTTGCCGGGATTGATCCGATACTTGGCCAGGGCTTCGGCACAGCCGGGGTGGCGGCTCAGAAGCTTGTGCCCGATGTAGTGGAAGTCCCCGATCAACGGCACGCCGACCCCTTCCCGGTCGAGGCGCTCGCGAATGTAAGGGACCGCCGCCGCCGCCTCGTCGCGATCGACGGTGATGCGCACGAGTTCCGAGCCGGCCCGCGCCAGTTCGGCAACCTGTCTGGTCGTCGCCTCGATGTCGGCCGTGTCGGTATTGGTCATCGACTGGACGACGATCGGGGCACCGCCGCCGATGACGACGCCGCCGACGTTGACCGGAACGCTCCTACGGCGCGAGGTCGGAGCTACTGTACTGGACATGCGATCGGCCCTCGAGTTACCGCCGGCGGCGGATCCAACCGTCGGCACCGGGTATTTGCCGCATCCGCATCCCGACGGTCAACGATGTAATCGTTTGGCGGCGATTTCCACATCAACAGGTGTGGAACCGGCAAGGATCTTGCAACCCCTTGCGTCGGGCGCCGCTAGCGAACGGCGGCTCCGGTGCGCAGCGGTTCGACTTCCAGAACGACGCGGCGTCGAACGACCCCCGTTTCGCCGATCGACGGCACCGGCTCGCCATCGACCAGAATCTCGAGCCCACCGGCGTTTCCCGTCCACAGGTTCAGCCCGGACCGGTTGGGGACGCGGTAAACGTCGCCGGGTCTGAGCAGGCGCGCGAGCAATACGCGGTCGTTGGTTTCATCGCGGACCTGAATCCAACTCTCCGCCGTCGCCCTGAGCACGATGCGCGATTCCTCCGGGTCGCCGAACGATGTCCCGGTCCGCCCGCCGCCCTCCGGGGAAAGGCCGGGTTCCGAACCAGGGTCGACGGCCGCGATAACAGGGTCGACCATCGGTCCGGTCGGTTCGTCGGCTGCCTGCTCCGGCGCCGTCGCCAATGGCGTCGTCCCGGCGCCCGATCCGGCCGTCGGGGCCCGAGGCGCTTCGACGATCGGCCCGGGTGTCGGCGCCGGCGTCGCTTCGGTGCTCGGTCCGGGTGCCGGCGCCGGCGTCGCCTCGGCAACCGGTATGTCCGGTGCGGCATTGGAGCGCGCCGTGGTCTCTTCTCCGGCTTCTTGTTCGGGCGGCTGACGGCGCACGCCCTCCGAAGTCGGCTCGACCAGACGAGAAGCGGCGTCGGTTGGTG
>JAUXFS010000080.1 GCA_030622775.1 Rhodospirillales bacterium
AGAACGACATGGCTACGATCCGACTTCTGGAGCTCGAGCGCCTGCTTCACCTGGGTATCGCTCTGACCGAACTCACCGGCTTTGACCAACAGTGCGAGAATCTGCGCGAAATACACCCGGCCGTCGCCTATGTGTTGGTCCAGGATCTTCAGGGAAGAGACCTGTTCTCCAGCATCGCTCAACATCTGGACGCTCGGGCGCTTGACGCATCTTTCCCCTCCGCGACCGCACGAGCGGGAACCCACCTGACCGAAGTGGCGGGGCGCAGTTATTTCGAAGCCGTGCTCGACATCCGCGATCTACTGGACAACCTCGTCGGCCGAATCCGCGTCGGCATTCCGCAGTCCGACGTGCAGGCGAAACTTGACCAGCTTGCGCTGATCTCCGCCCTGGCCGCTGTTGTCGTTGTCGTGATTGCCGGAGCCCTACTGGCCTTCATCCTCCGTCCGGTGCTGACCGATCGGCTCGAGAAACTGGCCGGCGCCATGCGTTTGTTCACCGATGGCGGCCTGACCGCGGTGCCACGACTCACGGACAAGGGGAAGGACGAGCTCGCCGCGTTGAGCACGGCGTTCAATCAGATGGTCTCCCAGCTCACCCAGGCCCAGGCCCACGCCGAAGCGGACGCCAGAGCGCTGGAAAAACTCGCTCTCTACGACCCTCTTACCCAGCTCCCCAATCGCTCGCACTTCCTCGAGCAGGCTCAGCGACGCCTGGAACGATCGCGGTCGGAAGGTTCGGAACACGCCTTGCTGTTCATCGACCTCGATCGCTTCAAGATCGTCAATGATACCCGTGGCCACATGATCGGCGATCAGCTGCTGAAATCCATCTCGCGGCGCCTGCGCTCCGTCGCCGGCGAGCAGTATCTACTTGCGCGCTTGAGTGGTGACGAGTTTGTCGTCCTGCTCGAAGGAATCGGCGCCACCGCCAATGTGGGCGCCTTCTGCCGCGACATTCTAGCTCTGTTCGATGAGCCCTATGTGCTGGGCGGGCACAGCATAACCGTTTCGGCCAGCATCGGTGTCAGCCTCTTCCCGACCGACGCGGGCGATGTCAAAACCCTGCTCTCGTACGCCGACATAGCGATGTATCGGGCGAAACACGACGGGCATAGCGACTACCGTTTCTTCGACCCGGAGATGAAGGCCCGTTTGCAGGAGTTCAACCTCGTCGAGAATCGGTTGCGCAAAGCCCTCCAGGATCGAGATATCCGGGTCCATTTTCAGCCCGAATACTCGGTCACGGAAAAGCGGTTTACCGGCTTCGAAGCGCTGACGCGTTGGCCCGAGCGGCATTTCGGGCCGATCGACACCGAACAGATCATCGAAATAGCCGAAGAGAGCGGGCTGATCATCCAGCTCGGCGAACAGATGCGGCGCATCGCCTGCGAAACCGCGGCCGCCATGCAGCGCTTTGGCCAGCCGGTCTCGCTGGCGGTCAACGTCTCGATACTGGAGCTGCTGCAACAGGATTTCGCCCAGCGCCTGTTCAAATTGCTCGACGACACCGGGCTCGATCCGAGCCTGTTGCAGCTGGAGATCACCGAGAACCTGTTCCATCGCCACGGTCACCGGGAACTGGAAGCGCTCGAGGCCCTTCGCGCCGCCGGCATCAAATTGGCCATCGACGACTTCGGCAAGGGTTTCTCTTCATTGAGCCGTTTGCAGTTCTATCCGATCGACAGCCTCAAGATCGATCGCAGCTTCGTTGCCCGTCTCGGAAGCGACGCCAAGGTGCGGGCGGTGGTGGCCTCGATCGTCGCCCTCGGCCACAATCTCGGGATGGAGGTGATCGCCGAGGGCGTCGAGACGCAGGAACAGTTCGAGATCCTCGCCGAGCTCCGGACCGACCAGATGCAGGGCTTCCTCTTTCATCCGGCGCTACCCGCCGCCGATGCCGAAAGACTCATTCAACTCCAGGCGACCTCGGAAGCACCGGCGACGATCAGGCGACGACTGGAAGTGGTGAGTTCGGAGCCCAAACCTCGCGCGGGGCTCGCGGAGCACAGCGGGGTGGCCGTCGCGCAAGGGGGAGCAGACATCGCTTTTCGCAATCACCGCGGGAAAAGCCGATAGCGATCGGCACCAAGGTGGGCCGGCCCCTCCAGTCCGTCGCGTTCCCTCTCATTGGTATGAGCCCCGGGGACAACAGAAAACCGATGGTCCAGCCTGTCTCGGACATCGTCTCCTCCATGGTCGACGGAGAAGCTACGCGCTTTCGCGCAAGTCCGATACATTGGATCGGCATTCGCGCGCCGCGGCGACGGAGGCTTGACCGCCGCCACGGAATACGCGAAAGCCCTCTCTCACCTTTCTCCGCGCCATCGGTGAAGGTTTGCGAACACCGGCGCTCCTGGGAACCCTCGCCTGCCGATGCCGACCCTGTTTCTCATCGTCTTCGTCGATCTGGTCGGTTTCGGGCTGATCATTCCGCTGCTGCCGTTCTACGGCGAACACCTGCACGCGACGCCCGCCGAGGTCGGGCTGCTGATGGCCGCCTATTCGTGCGCCCAGTTCGTCACCGCGCCGTTGTGGGGGCGGGTCAGCGACCGGGTCGGACGTCGGCCGGTGTTGATCGTCGGCATCACCGGGGCGACGGTGTCCTACCTGTGGCTGGCGTCCGCCGACGGGCTGTGGATGCTGTTCGCCGCCCGGGCGTTCGGCGGCGCGATGGCCGGCAACATCTCCGCCGCGTTCGCCTACGTCGCCGACATCACCGGGCCGCACAACCGGGCCAAGGGCATGGGGCTGATCGGCGCCGCCTTCGGCCTCGGCTTCATCTTCGGGCCGGTGATCGGCGGGGTGCTCGCCGGCAGCGATCCGCTCAATGCCGACTACCGGACTCCGGCGCTGACCGCCGCTGCGCTGTCGGCGGTGGCGCTGGTCCTGACCATCGCCATCCTGCCGGAGTCGCTGTCCAAGGAGGTGCGCGCCCGCCAGGCGGCATTGCCGCGCCACACCCGGCGCCAAGCGCTGCGCCAGGCCTTGATGCAGCCGTCGGTGATTCTGCTGCTCGTCGTGTCGTTCCTCGCCGTGTTCGTCTTCGCCGGAATGGAGACCACCTTCGCCATGTGGTCGCGGCGCCGGTTCGGCTGGGGCCCCGAGCAGAACGGCTACCTGTTCGCCTTCGTCGGGATGATGAGCGCCGGCATCCAGGGGGGGCTGGTCGGGCGCCTCGCCAAGCGGTTCGGCGAGGGCCGGCTGATCGTCTTCGGCGCGGCGGCCCTGGCGCTGGGCATGCTGATGATCCCGTTTTCCTCCTCGCTGGCGTGGCTGCTGGCGGCGATGGTTTTCGTCGCCCTCGGGTTCAGCCTGGTGTCGCCGTCGCTGACCAGCCTGATCTCGCTGCAGGTGGGCGCCGACGTGCAGGGAGGCGCCATGGGCATCGCCCGCTCGACGACGACCCTCGGCCGGGTGCTTGGCCCCGGCTGGGCGGGGGCGATGTTTCATTACATCGGCATGGACTGGCCGTTCCTCGGCGGCGCCGTGGTGATGGCCGCGGTGATGCTGTTGAGCCTGCGGACGATTCGCCTCGGCCGCCGCCATCCACGGGCGGATGACCCCGGATCAGCGTAGGTCTAACGTCTCGCCGGTGGCGGCGGCGATTTCCGCCGACAGCATCGCCGCGAGGGTGCCGGCGCCACGGGTCGCCACCCACCCGCCGTTACCGTCGCAATCGAAGTGCGACGCGCCGCTCACCGGCGACGACATCCAGATCTGCCGGTTGGGGGCGTGTTTGTTGATCACGTACTGGCCGCCCGAATCGAGGTCGATGGTCAGGATGCCGCCCAGGAGATCGACGTCGAGCCGGTCGCCAACGGCCTCATCGAGGGTGTCCATCAGCCGCGTCAGGGTTTCGTCGGCCAGGGTTTGGAAGGTGCTCTCGTCGATGGTCATGGCGCCGCTTTTCCCTGTTCTCGCAAAGAAGGTGTCTACCATCGGATTTTGAACAATGGGGTGGTGGACACCATTGATTCCGTCGATGCTCGGCGGCGATCGGGTCCGCCTTGCGCACGATCATTGAAACGCCGCCCGCCCCCCGCTATATAGGGCGCGAACCTGGGAACATCGCGATGAAAAAAGACATACACCCCGAATACCACGAAATCACCGTCCAGATGACCGACGGCTCCACCTTCCAGACCCGTTCGACCTGGGGTCAGCCGGGCGACATCCTCAAGCTGGGGATCGACGCCAAGACCCATCCGGCATGGACCGGGGTCCACCGCCTGGTCGACAGCGGCGGTCAGTTGGCGAAATTCAGGAACCGGTTCAAGGGCTTCGGGCTCGACAACTGATACCAACCTGCGTTGGTATGAGCGCCTGGATCCCGGTGAGACATTGGCGGTGACGATGCCCTCGAGCCCCTCCCCGACCCTTCCCCAGTATCGCAAGCGCTTTCGGCTTCCGGACGTGGTGACGGTGGTGGACACGTGCGTCAAGCTGGTACCGTCGGCGGCGCTGTTCTCGGCGCTGTTCGCCCTCGACGACAATCTGCGCTGGATCGGCTTGCTCGGGGTGGTGCCGTTGTTCTTCGCCTTCCAGAAAGGCTGTCCCAGTTGCAGCCTCCGCCACACCCGCGGCACCACGGACGCCTGGCCAACCTGGCCGGGACATTAGCAAAGGGGGCGCGGGTCGCCGCCGTCCGAGCCGGGAGACGTTTCGATGACCATCGGGCTCGCCTACGGAAAATCGACGCTGGCCGTCAACCTGCCCCCCGGAGCCGTGTCGACGGTCATCACCAAGCGTCCCCTGCCGGTCATCGCCGATCCCGCCGGCGCCGTCCGCGCGGCCCTGGACACACCCATCGGCGCCCGCCCGTTGAGTGAACTGGCCCGCGGCCGCGCCAGCGCCTGCATCCTGATCTGCGACATCACCCGCCCCGTTCCCAACCATCTGTTCCTGGCGCCGATGATCCGCGACCTGATCGGCGCGGGCATTGCGGCGGACGCGATCACCGTTCTCGTCGCCACCGGCCTTCACCGGCCCAACGAGGGCGACGAACTGGCCGAGCTGGTCGGCGACCCCTGGGTGCTGGAGACGGTGCGGGTGGTCAACCACTTCGCCCGCAACGACGACGACCACGTCGACCTGGGAGTCACGCGCGCCCGGCGGACGCCGGTCAAGCTCGATCGGCGGTTCGTCGATGCGGACCTCAAGATCGCCACGGGCCTGGTCGAACCCCATTTCATGGCCGGCTATTCCGGCGGCCGCAAGGTGGTCGCCCCCGGCGTCGCCCACGCCGACACCATCCGCACCTTCCACAGCGCCCGGTTCATGGAAGACCCGGCCGCCATCCAGTGCAACCTCGACGGCAATCCGCTGCACGAGGAGCAGTTGGAAATCATCGGCATGGTCGGCGAGGTTCACGGCTTGAACACGGTCGTCGACGAAGAGCGCAACCTCGCCCACATCGGCTTCGGCGACATCGTCGAGAGTCACCGGGTGGCGGTCGATTTCGTTCGCGCCTCAACCGAAGTCGCGGTCGGACGCCGGTTCAAGACGGTGGTGACGTCCGCCGCCGGGTACCCGCTCGACGCGACCTACTACCAGACGGTCAAGGGAATGGTCACGCCGATGGACATCATGGAGCCGGGCGCCACCCTGATCATCGCCTCCGAATGCTCGGACGGGCTCGGATCGTCGGCCTATCGGGAGGCCCAGCGCAAGCTGGTGGAACTGGGCCCGGACGCTTTCCTGGCGACGCTGATCGACAAGCGGTTCGCCGACGTCGACGAATGGCAGACGGAAATGCAGCTCAAACCGATGCGCCTGGGGTCGATCAAGCTGTTCACCCAAGGCCTCTCCGACGACGACCTGGCGCTGACCGGCGTCGATCCGGTGGACTCGGTCGACGCGGCGATCGCCGAGGCCGTCGCGGAAGCCGGCGATCCCGCCGTCGCCATCATCCCCGAAGGCCCCTACGTGGTCCCGTTCGGACCGCGCGCCTGAGAGCCTCGTTTGAGCCAAGCGAAAAATCAGACCCTTCGCGGCGAGAACGGGGAAAGCTCATTCGAGGGGCCCTTTGTCCGCACTCGCGGACAATGCTACGTTAGGTCATCGGAATGCGATGAGGGTGCACAAGATGTCTCGTGATAAGAAACCAGGCCTTACGCGACGCCAGTTCCTCGATGCATCGGCGGCGGGCGCCATTGGTCTGAGCATGGCGTCCGCGGGAAGACCCGGGGTCGCAGCCGAGCCTTCGGTCAAGGGATCGGGACGGGCCGAAGCGCCTGGAGGAGGTCCTTACAACATCCTGTTCATCCTCACCGACCAGGAACGGTACTTCGATCCATCGCAATTGCCACCCGGGTATGCTTTGCCGGGCCGCGAACGGCTGCGGCGCCGGGGGGTGACCTTCACCAACCACCAGATCAACTCGGCGGTCTGCACTTCATCGCGCTCCGTCATCTACACCGGGCAGCACATCCAGAGCACCAGGATGTTCGACAACCTGGATTTCCCGTGGGCGAACAGTCTCGATCCCGCGGTCGGCACGTTGGGCCACATGCTTGGTGAGGCCGGTTACTACGCCGCCTACAAGGGGAAGTGGCACTTGTCCCGGGAACTCGGCACGCACGACGAGTTGGCTCTGCCGCAGGAAAGGCTGACCCGCGTCATCGAGAGCTATGGCTTCAAGGACTACGTCGGCATCGGTGACGTCATAGGCATGACCCGCGGCGGCTACTTGAACGACGGCATAATTGGCGCCCAGGCCCGGCGCTGGCTGCGGCTTCGGGGTCAGCGGTCGGACCCGCACCCGCAAGGCAAGCCCTGGTTCCTGGCTGTCAACCTCGTCAATCCCCACGATGTAATGTTCTACAACACCGATGCCCCTGGCCAGAACGTCCAGGACAATCCGAAGACGCTGATGGCGATCGCTCGCGAGCCGGATACACCGCACTACCGGCAACAGTGGGATGTTCGGCTGCCCAAAAGCCGCCATGAACCCTTCGACAAGAAGGGACGTCCGCCGGCTCACAAGGAATACCAGTTGGCCCGCGGTGCGCTGGTTGGCACCTTCCCCAACGAGGACGCGCGCTGGCATCGGTTGTTGAACTATTACTTCAATTGCGTTCGCGATACCGACCGGGTGGTCGAAGGGATCCTCGACGAGGTCGAGGCATTGGGTCTTACAGACAACACCGTCGTCGTGTTGACGGCGGACCATGGCGAACTCGGCGGTGCCCACGGTACCCATGGAAAGGGCGCCACCAGCTACAAAGAGCAAAACCACGTGCCCCTGATCATCTCCCATCCCGGCTATTCGAGAACGCATGGCCAGCGGTGCGGCGCCGTGACCTCCCATCTCGACCTCGCG
>JAUXFS010000352.1 GCA_030622775.1 Rhodospirillales bacterium
CATGCGTCCGGGGTTGAGCACGCCCCTGGGATCGAAGCCTGCCTTGATCCGCCGGGTCAGCGCCGCCAGCGGCCCCGGCTGCGGCTGAAACACCGGGACGTTGGCCCGCACCGCGTCTTCGGCGCGGATCAGCGTGGCGTGGCCGCCGGTGGCAATGATCGCCGCCCGCACCGCGTCGTGTCCGGCGTCGGCGTTCGGCGCCAGCGCCAGCCACACCAGTCCGCCGCCCCAGTCGTAATAGACGTGACCCTCGATGGCGGCGAGCACTTGGCTGGCGACCCGGGCGCCGTCGGCCGGCGGCACCGAGAGCCGCCACACCTGCCGCTCGCCGGCGCCGACGAAATAGGCCACGTCGCGCACTTCGCGCCACAAGGCGAGGGAGTTGGCGCTGTGCAATTCCTCCACCTCGCCGAACGGCGCCATCAGGTCACGCAGCGCCCCGCAACGGAACTCGACCGACGGCCCCGGCCCCTCGACGCGGACCGCGGTCACCGGCCCGCCGGCGGCGGCGACCAGGGAGACATCGGAGGTCCCGGCGACGTTGGCGGGGAGATGAGCGGCGCCCGAGACTTCGTAGGCGGTTTGCAGCGCCGCGGTCATCGCCCGGACCGCGGTGTCGTCGTCGCACCCGAAGACGAGAACCGTCCGGGTCTTCTCCGCGGCCGGCAACGCCCGCACGGTGACGTCGGTCATTACCGCGAGCGTTCCGAACGATCCGGTGATCAGCTTGGAGAGATCGAAGCCGGTGACGTTCTTGACCACCCGGCCGCCGGACTTGAAGGCCTCGCCACGACCGCTGACGGCATGGAAACCGAGCAGATGGTCGCGGGCGGCGCCGACCTTGATCCGCCTCGGTCCCGCAAGGTTGCAGGCGACGATGCCGCCGAGGGTGCCGGAGACGTTGCCGGCGCTGCCGCTCCCGCCGAGCAGCGGGCTCAGGTTGCCGGGCTCGAAGGCCAATTGCTGGTTCCGCTCGGCCAACGCCGCCTCGATCTCCGCCATCGACGTGCCGGCGCGGGCGGACAACACCAGCTCTTCCGGCTCGTAGAGGACAATCCCCGAGATCGCCGCCATGTCGAGCCGGTTGTCGGCTTCGGCGGGACGGCCCAGGGCGGCCTTGCTGCCGCTGCCGGCGACGTCGAGGGACTGTTCCTCCGCCGCCGCCCAGCGCACCGCCTCCAGCACCTGCCCGGGCGTTTCCGGTTTGAACGTTTCGCTCATCGGTCTCTCAGAACCTGGGGAGGTCGGGAAAGCGAAGGTGGCCGTGGTGGACATGCACCCGTCCCAGCTCGGCGCACCGGTGCAGCGTCGGGTAGACCTTGCCCGGATTGAGCAGGCCTTCGGGATCGAAGGCGCACTTGAGGCGCTGCTGGTGGTTCATGTCGTCCTCGGTGAACATCTCTCCCATCAGGTCGCGTTTCTCGACGCCGACGCCGTGCTCTCCGGTCAGCACGCCGCCGACCCGCACGCACAGCTTGAGAATTTCGGACCCGAACGCCTCGGCCCTGTCCAGTTCTCCCGGTTCGTTGGCGTCATAGAGGATCAGCGGATGGAGGTTTCCGTCGCCGGCGTGGAAGACGTTGGCGCAACGCAGCCCGAACCGCTTGGTCATCTCCTCGATACCGTCGAGAACCTCGGAAAGTCTGTGGCGCGGAATGGTGCCGTCCATGCAGTAGTAATCGGGCGCCAGGCGCCCCACCGCCGGAAACGCCGACTTGCGGCCGGCCCAGAATTTCTGCCGTTCCTCCTCGTTTTGGCTGACGCGGACGTTGACCGCCCCCGCCTCCCGGGCGATGGCTTCGACCCGCTCGATCAGATCGGCGACCTCGGCCTCGGGGCCGTCCAACTCGACGATCAGCAGCGCCTCCACGTCCAGCGGATAGCCGGCGTGGACGAAGTCCTCGGCGGCGTGAATGGCCGGCTTGTCCATCATTTCCATGCCGCCGGGGATGATGCCGGCGCCAATGACGGTGGCGACGCATTGCCCCGCCAACCGGGCGGAGGGGAAGCCGATGAGCACCGCGCGCACCGTCTCGGGCGCGTGCAGAATGCGGACGGTGACCTCGGTGATGACGCCCAGCAGCCCCTCGGAACCGGTGATCACCCCGAGCATATCGTAACCATCGCTGTCCAGGTGCTTGCCGCCGAAGCGAACGATCTCGCCGTTGATCTGCACCAGTTCGACGCCAAGCACGTTGTTGGTGGTGAGTCCGTACTTGAGGCAGTGGACGCCGCCGGCGTTTTCGGCGACGTTGCCGCCGATGGTGCAGGCGATCTGGCTCGACGGATCGGGCGCGTAGTAGAAGCCGTTGCCGGCGACCGCATCGGTGATGGCGAGGTTGGTGACGCCCGGCTGGACCACCGCGCAGCGATTGTCGAAATCGATCTCGAGGATCCGTTTGAACTTGCCGAGACCGAGGGTGATGCCGTCGGCGAGCGGCAGCGCACCGCCGGAAAGCGACGTGCCCGCCCCGCGCGGAACCACCTTGACCCGGTTTTCATGGCAATAGCGCAACACCCGCGAGACCTGCTCGGTGGTCTCCGGCAGCACCGCGATCAGCGGCAGTTGCTGGTAGGCGGTAAGCCCGTCCGCTTCGTAGACCCTGAGTTAGTCCTGGTCGGCGATGACGCCTTCGCCGGGAACGATGGCCCTCAGATCGTCGGCGATCTTCTGGCGTCGGGCGATGACCTCGGCGTCGGGTTCAGGCATCAGCATGTCGTTTTCTCCCCGGCCGGCATTGATCGCCCACGGCGTCGCCGGCTGCTTATCGTCAATTTAGGGAGTTCCGACGCCGAACGAAAGCGCAACCGCACTCGGGCGGGAGAGATCAACGCTTTTTCGGAAGAAAAAGTGGCGGGCCGGGATCAGCCGGTGATCAGCCCTGGCGGGTCTTGAAACGCGGGTGACGCTTGTTGATGACGTACAGCCGCCGCTTGCGCCGCACCACCTTGCAGCCCCTCTCGCGGGTCTTGGCCGACTTGATGGAATGCCGAACTTTCATCACTCGTGTCCGTTGTTACGCTTGCATTTGGACCCTACGCCCAATGGTGGCGGACGATAGATTCTCAAGGGCGACCTGTCAACGCTCCCCATTTGACGTTACCCGGCGACGGCGTCCGGTCGGGCGTCGAAGCCGGCGGCCTCTTCCAACGCGCCCGCCGCCCGGAACACGGTTTCCTCGTCGAACGGCCGGCCGATCAGTTGAAGCCCCAACGGCAGTCCCCGGACGCTGAGACCGGCGGGCACCGAGATGCCGGGCAGGCCGGCGAGGCTGGTCGGCACGGTGAAGACGTCGTTGAGGTACATGGTGATCGGGTCGTCCATCTTCTCGCCGATGGCGAAGGCGTCGGACGGCGCCGTCGGCGTCAGGATCACGTCGACCGTCTCGAACGCCCGGCGGAAATCGCCGGCGATCAGCGTCCGCACCTTCTGCGCCTTCGCGTAGTAGGCGTCGTAGTAGCCCGCGGAGAGCACGTAGGTGCCGATCAGGATGCGCCGGCGAACTTCGGCGCCGAACCCTTCGCCCCGGGTGTTCTCGTACATCTCGTCGAGGGTCGCCCCCGGGACGCGGAGGCCGAAACGGACGCCGTCGTAGCGAAGTCG
>JAUXFS010000288.1 GCA_030622775.1 Rhodospirillales bacterium
TCGCTCTCCTTTCCGTGGCCCCTTGGGGCATTGATAGTGACCCCGCATCTTGGCCCAGGAGAGCGACCACCGGAATTACGCTATGTATTACAGCCCCGACCTCAATCCCATCGAGATGATGTTTTCAAAGCTGAAAGCCTTGCTTCGAAAAGCCGAAGAACGCTCCATCGACGCCCTCTGGACCAAGATCGGCGCCCTTCTCGATCAGTTCCCTCCAGACCAATGCGCCGCGTTCATCAGGCATGTCGGATATGGTCAACCTAGTGCGAAAAAGCTCTAGGGTCTGCCTCTGGCCGCTCGAGCGCGGCGCGGGGCCTTGGCCGCCGGCCGTTTCGTGGCTGCGACCGGCCGTTTCGTGGCCGCGGCCGGCGGTTGTCTAATTCCGGTTTGCGGGTCAAGCTCTCCTGGACCTTTTTGTGCTGTCGTCCGCCGGCTGCAGGGTTGTCTACGAAGTCTTCGCCGACCCGGGGCCGGCTCGCTCCATGATAGTGCTCTATTGGCAAGGCGTCCCAAGGTATTACTCGCAGTCTCGGACGGTGTCCGGCAAGCAACCAACGTGGCGGGTTTGGCCTTGGCCGACGTCCCGGCGGGGACAGTCTATCCGCCGAAGCGGATCCCTTTGGTCTGTTGGGCGGGTCTACGCTGTTGCGGTCTCCTTTGTGTCGGCCTGGGGCCAAGCGAAGGCTTCGCCGGTGATCAACATGCGATGCATGATCACCGCCAGTTTGCGGGCCAAGGCGACGCAGGCCTTCTTGTGGCTGGTCCGCTTCTTCAGCCGGCGTGCCCACGCCTTCAACGGGTGGGCGCGCCGCACCCGGGTCAGCAAACTATTGGCGGCGCCGTAGAGCAGGGCGCGCAACATTCGGTCGCCCTGTTTGGAGATCCGACCGCTGTAGTCCATCTCGCCCGACTGGTTGCGCCGCGAGGTCAGGCCAAGGTAGGCGCCCAAGGCGCGCGACTTGCCAAAGCGGCCGGCCTCGTCGATCGTCGCCACATAGGCCAAGGCGGTCAGCGGCCCCACCGCCGGCACCGTCATCAAAAGCTGGCAGGCCTGGTCGGTCTTGACCTCGGCCGCGACGACCCGGTCCAGTTGCTTGATGGCGCTTTTGAGCGCCGCCAACTCGCCGACCAGCGGATCGAACATCAAAGCCAGCTCCGGCTGCTCGTCCAGCACCGCGCGAACCCGCGCGGCGAACGTGTCCGATCCCTTGGCGAAGCGAATGCCGAGTGTGCCCAGAAGGCCGCGGATCACGTTCTGTCGGCTGCGGTGCTGCTCGACCAAATGCGCCCGCGCCTTCAACAGGACACGCCGCCTTTGCGCCTGCTCGCTCTTGATCGCCACCGAGCGGTAAAAGCCCGTGCGCGCCAGATCCGCCAACACCGCCGCGTCGTTCTCGTCGGTCTTGTTGTGCTGCAAGCGCAACACCGCATGCGCCTGGCGCGCGTCGATCACCGTCACCGGCAGGCCGCGCTTGCCAAGCTCCCGGCCCAACCAGTTCGACAGCGTCCCGGTCTCCAGCACGATCCGTTCCGGGCAAAGACAATGCTTCTTCAAAACCTCGAACAACGCATCCGGATCGCTCGCCACCTTGCCTCGCGCCAACACCTTCCCATCCCCGTCTTTCACGCAATAAGCCGTCGCTTCCTTCGATACGTCCAATCCGACATACTCAACCATGGTCGCTCTCCTTTCCGTGGCCCTTTGGGGCATTCATAGTGACCCCGCATCTTAGGCCCAGGAGAGCGACCACCGGAATTACGCTATGTATTACATGAGGCACGGAACCATGAAAGCCCGTACTAGGCGATACCCGGTGTTCCTGGCGCTGCTTTGCGCCCTTCTGGCCGTCGCCCTGGTTGTCGAGTTGACAACCGAGGTCGAGGTCGGGAACGTCGCCGGGATCCCACCCGCGAAGCCGCTGCCCCGTGAACCCGGACAGGAGGTCGAAACCCGGCCCCGTTTCGTGATGCCGCCCCAGGAGACTTACGCCGAAGTCTCCGAACGCCCGCTGTTTTTCCGGTCCCGGCGGCCGCTGCCACCCGAGTTGGAGTCAAAAGAGGAAAACTCGGCCGAGACTTCGCGGGCGGCGTTCGTCCTCAGCGGGGTGATTCTCACCGGGACGCAGCGCCTGGCCCTTCTCCAGACACAAAGTTCCTCTAAGATCGCCCGTGTCGAGGAAGGGCAGGAATACGAGGGCTGGACCATCGAGGCGATCCATCCCAACCGGGTCGTCATGCGACGCGGCCAGGAGGTTTCGGAGATCGTGCTCGAGGACAAGGCGAGAAAGCCGACGCGACGCGACAGGCGGAACACCCGCAAGCGCATCAAGCTGAAGCGGCCGCCCGAGACCGAAGGGGACGGGATGGACAAGAAGGAGGAGTAGCCGTAGAGCGTTACCTAATTCCCACAGTTGCACAAGAATCGGTCATCCGGGCTCAGACCGTGCTTGCGCGCGAGCGTGGTAATTTCTTAAGAAGTTAGTTTCACACTTTTCGCTAAGTGCCGGATACTGATCGATCGACGCGAGAACGTGAAAGGACGGATTCGTCCATGAGGGCAGAAAACGTTTTGAGAGGCCCTTTCGCACAGACGTTGATTCTGTGCGCGCTCGCGGTGGCGCTCGTGTCCTGTCAGCCGCGGCCGTTCTTCGACGATCTGGCCGACAGGCCGAAGCGGGTGGGCAGCGTTTCGACGCCGGACGAAACGGATGAGACCTTGGCCTACTCGACGTCTCCCGGGGACGAGGGTTCGGGAGCACGGAAAGTCGGGGGCGTCTACAAGGGTTCCGACGAGTTCACCCGGCAGGTGGCGGCGGCGCCGACGCCGCTGATGGAGACACCCGACGGCGGTTTCACCCTCAACTTCGCCGATGCCGATCTCCGGGAGGTCGTTAGGGCAATCCTCGGTGACACCCTCGGCGCCAATTTCGTCGTCGATCCCAATGTCCAAGGCTCGGTCACCCTGCAGACCAGCCGCCCGATCGGCCGCTCCGCCCTGGTGCCGACGCTGGAGCACGTTCTCGGCCTGAACGGCGCGGCGCTGGTGCAGGTCGACGGTCTCTACAAGGTGCTGCCGGCCGATCAGGCCGTCCGCGGCACGGTGACGCCGCGTTTCTATCTGCCGCCGCGCTCGGGAAATTCGGGAACGGACGTCATGATCGTTCCGCTCGAATACGTCGGCGCCCTCGAGATGGAGAAGGTTCTCGAGCCGTTCGCTCCCGCCGGAGGCATCCTTCGCATCGATACCGACCGCAACCTGATCGTCCTCGGCGGCAGCCAGAGCGAGCTGACGAACATGCTCGATACGATCGAAACGTTCGACGTCGACTGGCTGGCGGGCATGTCGTTCGGTCTGTTCCCGGTGCAGTCGACCGAAGCCAAGACGATCGTTGAAAACCTCGAGGAAATATTCGGTGACCCGGCCGAAGGCCCGCTGGCCGGCGTGGTCCGCTTCGTTGCGATCGAGCGCCTGAACGCGGTTCTGGTGATCTCGCCGCGGTCGGTCTATCTCGAGAAGGCCAAAACGTGGATCGCGCGGCTGGACGCCGGCGAGGAGGAGGTCCCGCGCATCTTCGTCTATTACGTCGAAAACAGCCGCGCCGCGGACCTCGCCTCGGTGCTCAGCGACATCTTCGTCGGCGGTGAAGGGATCAGGCGGCCCGAACTGGCTCCCGGGCTGAGCCCGGTCGCGCTGCGGACGGACGAGCCGTCGACCACGGGAGGCCAGCAAGTGATCCCGCCGCCGCCGTCCAGCGCCGGGGGAGAAGCGCCCGCCCTGGGAATGGCCGGCCCGGTCCGGATCATCGCCGACGAGGTCAAGAACGCCCTGGTCATCCTGGCGACCCCCCGGGACTACCGGATCGTCGAGTCGGCCTTGAAGAAGCTCGACATCGTTCCGCTCCAGGTTCTGATCGAGGCGACGATCCTGGAGGTCGCGCTCAACGACGAGCTCGAGTACGGCGTCGAGTGGTTTTTCAAGTACGGTGATACGAGCACAACCTCCAGAACCGGAGGCGAATCCGGGTTTGCCCCAATCCCCGCCGTGCCCTCGCCTCTATCCGGCTTCACGTTCCTTTTTCAGA
>JAUXFS010000403.1 GCA_030622775.1 Rhodospirillales bacterium
ACCTTGGCGGCGGTCCTGGAACTGGCCGGCGATCGCCGCGATTTCGAATTCCAGCGCCTCCACGGCATGGGCGAGGCGCTGTACGACCAGGTCGCCGGCCAAGGCGCCGGCCAAGGCGCAGACTGGGACGGTTTGGGTATCCCGTGCCGGATCTACGCGCCGGTGGGCAGCCACGAGGACCTGCTCGCCTATCTGGTGCGCCGGCTGCTGGAAAACGGCTCCAACACCTCGTTCGTCAACCGCATCGTCGACGAGCAGGCGCCGATCGCCGACATCGTCGCCGACCCGGTGGAGCGGGTGGCGGGACTGAAGTCCAAGCCCCATCCACGGATTCCACTCCCCGTCGATCTTTATGGCGCCGAGCGGCACAACTCACGGGGGATCGACCTGAGCGATCCAGCGGCGCTGCGGCCACTGGCGCGGGAGATGGACGCCGTTTCGGGGCCGTGGCGGGCCGTGCCCAGGGTCGCCGGCAAGGAAGCCTCCGGCGGCGCCGAGCGGGCGGTTACCGATCCGGCCGATCGACGGCGGGTCGTCGGCCATGTCCGTGAGGCGGGAACCGAGGCGGTTGGGGCCGCATTGGCCGCCGCCGTCGACGCCGCCCCGGGCTGGGAAGCGACGCCGGCCGGCGACCGCGCCGCCTGCCTCGATCGGGCGGCAGACTTGCTCGAGGGCGCCGGCCCGGAGTTGATGGCGCTTTGCGTCCGCGAGGCGGGAAAGACCATCGACGATGCTTTGGCCGAGGTCCGCGAGGCGGTGGATTTCTGCCGCTACTATGCCGCCCGGGCGCGGGCCGATTTCGCCGGCCCCTTGGAGATGCCGGGTCCCACCGGCGAAAGCAACCAGTTGACCCTTCGCGGCCGCGGCGTGTTCGCCTGCATCAGCCCGTGGAACTTCCCGCTGGCGATCTTCTGCGGCGAGGTGACGGCGGCGCTGGCCGCCGGTAACGCGGTGATCGCCAAGCCGGCCGAGCAGACGCCGTTGATCGCCGCCCGCGCCGTCGACTTGTTCCACGAGGCGGGAATCCCTCCCGGCGCGCTCAATCTCCTGCCTGGCGACGGGACCGTCGGCGCCGCGCTGGTCACCGATCCGCGGGTGAACGGCGTCGCCTTCACCGGTTCGGTGGAGACCGCCCGCGCCATCAACCAGGCGCTTGCCGGCCGCACCGGCCCGATCGTGCCGCTGATCGCCGAGACCGGCGGCCAGAACGCGATGATCGTCGATTCGACGGCGCTGCCCGAACAGGTGGTCAGCGACGCGGTGACCTCGGCCTTTCGCAGCGCCGGCCAGCGCTGTTCGGCGCTGCGGGTGTTGTTCGTCCAAAAGGACATCGCCGGGCGAATTACCGAGATGCTCGCCGGCGCGATGGCGGAACTCAGGGTCGGCGATCCCGGCCAACTGTCCACCGACGTCGGTCCGGTCATCGACGACGATGCCTTGCGGATGCTCGAGGATCACGCCCGGCGGATGGAGCGGGAAGGGCGGCTGCTCTACCGGGTGCCCCTCGACGAAGAGGCTTGCACCCACGGCACCTTCTTTGCCCCCTGCGCCTTTGAAATCGACCGGCTCGACAGGCTGGAACGGGAGGTTTTCGGACCGGTGCTCCACGTCATCGCCTTCAATGGCGACCGGCTCGACGCGGTGATCGACGGAATCAACGCCATCGGCTACGGGCTCACCCTCGGCATTCACAGCCGGGTCGACGGCTTCGCCCGCCGCATCCACCAGCGGCTTCGGGTCGGCAACACCTACGTCAACCGCAACATGATCGGCGCCGTCGTCGGGGTGCAGCCGTTTGGCGGCGAGGGCCTTTCGGGGACCGGCCCCAAGGCCGGCGGCCCCCGATATCTGCACCGTTTCGCCACCGAGCGAACCCTCACCGTCAACACCGCCGCCGCCGGCGGCAACGCGGCGTTGCTGTCGTTGGAGGAAGACGACGCTCCCTGATGGAATCACACGGGTTGTCGGCCATGGCAAAGGTCGATAGACAAGGCCGATGGTGTCGAACGATCTGCGCTTGGCGGTTCTCTGCCTCTCGCTGGCGGCCGCGATCGCGGCCTGCGGCGAGACCCGTCCGTACGTCTACAAAAGGGACGAGTTCAACCGCGAGGCCGACACCTTCAACAAGGCGCCGGAGGATCGTGATTCGGTCACCATCTGTTACAACGATCTAAGCACCACCCCCGAGATCGTATTCGAGCTGGCCAATACCGAATGTGGCAAGTACGCCAAGACGGCGCGACCGACCCATCAGGACTTCAGCGATTGCCCCATGGCCACCCCGGTGGAAGCCCACTTCGCCTGCGACAAACCGTAGTAAGGACTTTCACAATTCCGGCGATGATATTTAAAGCGCCGTGTCACGAACGGCGGACTTGGAGAAACGGCGGCGGCGGCCGATGGCTTTGACTCTGATATCAGTGGTGGTCGCGGGGTACCTCGCGCTGGTCGGCGGGATGTATGTCTTTCAGCGGAACATGCTCTACGTGCCAAACGGCGCGACCCCTTCGCCGGTGGCGAGCGGCTTACCGGAAATGGAGGTGGTGAAACTGACCACGACGGACGGCCTGGAACTCTCTTCCTGGTACCGGCCGGCCGAGGACAACCGGCCCACCATCGTCTATTTCCACGGCAACGGCGGGCATATCGGCTATCGCGGCGACAATGTCCGACCCTATCTCGACGCCGGTTTTGGGCTGCTCCTGGTGAGCTACCGCGGATACGGCGGCAATCCTGGCAGCCCGGACGAGGAGGGACTGTATCGGGACAGCCGCGCGGCGATGGCGTTTGTCGCCGCCAGGGGCGTACCGCCCGGGCGGACGGTACTTTACGGGGAGTCTTTGGGAACCGCCGTTGCCGTTCACGCCGCCGCCGAGCAGGCGCGTGCTTCCCACCCGGTCGGAGCGCTGGTGCTGGAGGCGCCGCTTACCTCGACCGCCGACGTCGGAGCCCACCACTACCCATGGGCGCCGGTGCGCTGGCTGATGAAGGACCGGTTCGAGTCGATAGCCAAGATCGCCGAAGTCGGGACCCCGGTGTTCATCTTTCACGGCGAGCGCGACCGCGTGGTCCCGATCCGTTTCGGTCGTGAACTGTTCGAGGCGGCGGTCGAGCCCAAGGAAGGCCTGTGGATCCCCGGAGCCGGTCACGTGAACCTCGATGCCTCCGGCGCGGTGATCGAGTTCCTCGACCGCCGGATCGGCGACCGAAGCTGACCGATGATCGAAACGGGCGGGATCAAGCGGCGCTGACGGGGCGGGGGGG
>JAUXFS010000113.1 GCA_030622775.1 Rhodospirillales bacterium
GTCATGACGTCGACGCCCTCGCGGCGGAAGTGCCGCGATCGCCGCCGCGATCACCCAGGAGCCGGGCCTCGAGCCGGTCGACGGTGCCCTGGGAGACATGCAACCCCAGTTTCGAACGCCGCCACAGGATGTCCTCGGCGGTGCGCGCCCATTCCCGGCGCACCAGGTAGTCGACCTCGGCCTCGTAAAGGCCGTCGCCGAGGTCCTCGCCCAGATCGGCGAGGCCGCCGGCATCGCCGACAAGCTCCCTCGCCAGGGTGCCGTAAGCACGGGCGTAGCGGTGCGCGAGGTCCGACGGCAACCACGAATGGGTTCGCCGGAATTCGGAGAGAAAGCCTTCAAAATCAGCGTTGTCGATGTCGCCGCCGGGAAGCGGCGCATGGCTCGACGTCCACGCCGGCTTGTCGATACCGAGTACCGGCGTCAATTTGTCGACGACCTCCTCCGCCAGCTTGCGGAAGGTCGTGAGCTTGCCGCCGAATACCGAGAGGATCGGCGCGCCGTCGGTATCGAGATCCAGGAGGTAATCCCGGGTGACGGCCGAAACGTCGTCGGCGTCGTCATCGACCAGCGGGCGTACGCCCGAGTAGCTCCAGACGATGTCGTCGGGGGAGATCTTGTTGCGGAAAAAGCGATTGGCGAGATCGCACAGGTAGCGCATCTCGTCGTCGGTGATCTCGACCGCCGCCGGATCATCGTCGTAGTCGAGGTCGGTCGTGCCAATGAGCGTGTACTCGCGCTCGTAGGGGATCGCGAAGACGATTCTCTTGTCCGTGTTCTGAAAAATGTAGGCGTCCTCATGGTCGAACAGCTTCGGCACGACGATGTGGCTGCCCTTGACCTGGCGGATGTTGAGATGACGCTCGAGCCGAACCGCGTCATCCAGGAACGCCGCCACCCAAGGTCCCGCCGCATTGACCAGGCAGCGGGCTCGGACGGAGCTTTCGCTGCCGTCGATCGTCGAACGCAGTGTCGCCCGCCATTGATCGCCATCACGCCGCGCCGACACGCACCGGGTGCGCGTACGGATGTCGGCGCCGCGCTCGGCCGCGTCCATCGCATTGAGAACGACAAGCCGGGCGTCGTCGACCCAGGCGTCGGAATACATGAAGCCTTTGGTGAGTTCGGAGACCAGGGGCGTGCCGGCGGGATGGTTGCGCAGATCGACGCCCCGCGAACCCGGCAGAAGTTTGCGTTTGCCCATGTCCAGGTGATCGTACAGAAGCAACCCGAGGCGGATCATCCATGCCGGCCGCAGGGTGGGAACATGCGGCATAACGAAGCGTAGCGGCTTGACGATGTGCGGCGCCGCCCGCAACACCACCTCGCGTTCGGCAAGCGCCTTCGACACCAGGCGAAACTCGTAGTACTCGAGATAGCGAAGACCGCCGTGAATCAGTTTCGAGCTGGCGGAGGACGTGTGGCTGGCGAGGTCGTCCTGCTCGCACAGCAACACGGAGAGGCCGCGACCCACTAAATCTCTGGCGATTCCGACGCCATTGATGCCGCCGCCGATCACCAGCACGTCCAACTGGCGATCTTCCGCCAAGGTCGGCCCCTCCCCGTGTTACTGAGCTATTGTTTTTGGCGGTCGCCCGCGAACCTAAACGGTCGCCCGCATGAAGGAAGAACTGTCAGGCAAATCAGTTTACGGCTGTACGGCGGTTTTGCAAATCGAAAATGCCGGCGGGCGAAAGTTTTCGGACTCAAAGGCAAACGAACGCAGGCGGACCTCGCCGGGTTCACTCGACCGCTTCCGCCACCTCCACTTCGACCTCGGCCACCCGAAGGGTTTCCAGCATCGCCGTGGGCGGCGGTCGATCGGTGATCAGGATGTCGATCTGCGACAGGTGCCCGAGGCGGACCATCGCGCTGCGGCCGAACTTGGTATGGTCGGCGACCAGCAACAGCTCGCGGGCGTTGGCGATGATCGCCTGAGCCACGCGCACCTCCCGGTAGTCGAAGTCGAGGAGCGCGCCGTCGGTGTCGATCCCCGATATGCCGATGACGCCGAAGTCGACCTTGAACTGGTTGATGAAGTCGATCGTCGCCTCGCCGATGATCCCGCCGTCGCGGTTGCGCACCGCGCCGCCGGCGATGATGACCTCGAACGCGGGATTGCCGGAGAGAATTTGGGCTACGTTCAAGTTATTGGTAATAATGCGTAAATTGTGGTGGAGCAGCAGCGCCTTGGCGACCTCCTCGGTGGTCGTGCCGATATTGATGAACAGCGAGGCCTGATCGGGGATCCGTCTCGACGCTTGCTGGGCGATCCGCTGTTTCTCTTCCAGGCACATGACCTGCCGGGACCGGTACGAGAGGTTCTCGACGCTCGACGGCAGACCGGCGCCGCCATGATAGCGCCTGAGAAGCGCCTGTTCGCAAAGCTGATTGATATCGCGGCGAATGGTCTGCTGGGTGACCGAGAAACGACTGGCCAGCGCGTCGATGCCGACGAACCCCTGTCGGCGGACGAGGTCGATGATCTCTTCCTGTCGCTGGTTCAGGTTCACCGCCCGTTGGTCCCCTTTTTCTCGTCGCGCCGCTGCCGCGCACGAAGCATCATATCCTATGTTGCGAGTTTTTCGAATTCGCAAATTTTCGATTTCAGACACGCGTACCGAGGAGGTTTGCGCTATAAATTGTTCCTGCGAACGCCCGGCCGCGACAGCCCCGTTGGCCGGCAACAAATCCAAAGGGGAGGACGCCATGCCAGGTTCCCGTCATATCCTTGCCATCGACCAGGGCACCACCAGCAGCCGGGCGATCGTGTTCGACGAGGCCGGCAACCCGGTGGCGAGGGCGCAACGCGAGTTTCCCCAGATCTATCCGAAGGGCGGCTGGGTCGAGCACGATCCGGAAGATATCTGGTCGACGACCGTCGCCGTCTGTCGCCACGTGCTCGACGAAATCGGCCGCAAGGGCGGCGAGGTCGCGGCCGTCGGCATCACCAATCAGCGCGAGACCACCGTGATCTGGGACCGGGCGACCGGAGATCCGGTGTACAACGCCATCGTCTGGCAGGACCGGCGCACCGCCGACGTCTGCGCCCGTCTCAAGGCCGACGGCCGCGAGGCGATGGTGACCGAGCGTTCGGGGCTGGTCGTCGACCCCTATTTCTCGGCGACCAAGGTCGCGTGGATCCTCGACAATGTCGCCGGCGCGCGCCGGCGGGCGGAACGGGGCGAGCTCGCCTTCGGCACCATCGACTGTTTCCTTCTGTGGCGTCTCACCGCCGGGCGGACCCACGCCACCGACGCCTCCAACGCATCGCGCACCATGCTCTACAACATCCACGACAACGCCTGGGTCGACGAGCTGCTGCGGATGTTGCGGATCCCGCCGTCGATGATTCCGGAGGTCCGGGACTCGTCCGGCGATTTCGGCGCCACCGACGCCCACCAACTCGGCCACGCCCTGCCGATCGCCGGCGTCGCCGGCGACCAGCAGGCGGCGACCATCGGCCAGGGGTGCTTCGCGCCGGGAATGATCAAGAGCACCTACGGCACCGGCTGCTTCGTCGTGCTCAACACCGGTAGCGAACCGGTGCCGTCGAACAACCGGCTGCTGACCACCATCGCCTACCGGCTGGGCGGCCGGACCACCTACGCCATCGAGGGGTCGATCTTCATCGCCGGCGCCGCCGTCCAGTGGCTGCGCGACGCGCTCGGCATCATCAAGAGCGCGCCGGAGACCGAGGCGCTCGCCCGCTCGCTCGCCGACAACGACGGCGTCTATCTGGTCCCGGCGTTCACCGGCCTCGGCGCGCCGCACTGGGATCCGGATGCCCGCGGCGCCATCTTCGGGCTGACCCGCGACGCCGGCGCCGCCCATCTCGCCCGCGCCGCCCTCGAGGCGGTGTGCTACCAGACCCGCGACCTGTTCGAGGCGATGGCCGAGGACGGGGTGCGGCCGACCGGGCTCCGGGTCGACGGCGGCATGGTCGGCAACGGCTGGATGCTCCAGTTCCTCGCCGACATCCTCGCCATCCCGGTGGACCGCCCGGCGGTGACCGAGACCACGGCGCTCGGCGCCGCCTATCTCGCCGGCCTCCATGCCGGGGTCTACGGCTCGCTCGACGACCTGACCACCCACTGGCGGCGGGAGGCGCGTTTCGAACCGACGATGACCGCCGACACCCGCGACCGGCTGCTCGCCGGCTGGACCCGGGCGATCGAGCGGACCCGCGCCGCCGCGCCGTGAGCCGGCGCCGGTTTTATACCGGTGAGCCCATGGCTCACCTGAATTCCCTCAGGCGCCGGGCGCGGACGTCCGTCCGCTTGGCTATCCTCGCTGCGCTGCGGGCGCGCACTTGCGCTTGCCAGCAAGCCGATGAAGCGATCTTCACCGGCTTGCTGGTATCAGAGTCCGGCTCAGACCTCGGCGAGGGCGAAATGCATCACCGCTGCCGACAAGACCCTCGCCCGCTTGCGGGAGAGGGAGGGGCCCGCGCAGCGGGAGGGTGAGGGCTCATCGCCGCCGCCACGACGGCCGACGTCAATGACTGCCGGTATCAGACCTCGGCGGGGGCTTGGTTTAGCCGTTTGATCCCGGTGACGAACCGTTCGAGGGTCGGCGAGATCGAGCCCCGCTCCAGCATCGCCTCGACCAGTTGGAAGCGTCCCCGCGTCCGCGCCGCCGCGTCGAGCGCCGCCGCCAGCTCCCGCCGGTTGCGGACGCGTCGGCCGACGCCGCCCAACACCTCGGCGATGGCGGCGAAGTTCCATTCGTCGAGGTCGTTGTAGCCGGTTTCCGGCTGGAAGGTGCGCAGCATCTCCCAACTGGCGTTGTTGAACACGACGACGATCGGATCCCACCCGGCGCGCCCGCAGTTGCCCAGCTCCCAGCCGGTCATCTGAAAGGCGCCGTCGCCGACCAGGATCAGCGGCCGCTGTCCCGACGACGCCTGGATGCCCAGCCCCGCCGGAACCCCGAAGCCCATCGTCGCGTAGTACCCCGGCGCGACCATCGGGGTATGGCGGATGTCCATGGCGGTGAACAGACAATCGCCGATGTCGCAGGCGATCGGCATCGAGCCGTGGCGATCGAACATGTCGTTGACGCCGAGGGCGATGTCGAGCGGGGTGATCGCGGCATCGTCGCCGACCAGACCCGCCGGCGCCGGGCCGCGGGCGGGAACGTCGATGTCCGGCCGGTCGGCCACCCGCGCCCGGAGCACGTCGACCAGGTCCGCCAGCGGAACGTTGGGATAGACGTGATGGCCGAGCCGCACCTCGCCTTCGGCGGCGACGATCGCGTGGCGCATGTCGATGCGCCGGGTCGATACGCCGAAATTGGTGTCCGAGAGGATCACCCCCAACAACAGCAGCGCGTCGGAGTCCTCGACCCGGCGGGTGAGCTCCGGGTCGCCGGCGACGCCCATGTAGGTGCCGAGCAGCGGCGCGCCGGGATCGGTCAGAAGCCCGCGGCCCATGAAGCTGGTGACCACCGGAACGCCGAGCCGGCGCGCCAGCGCCGAGACCGCGTGCTCGATCCGGTGGCGGCGCAGCTCGACGCCGGCGATGGCGACCGGCCGCTCGGCCCGGTCGAGGCGGGCGAGGATCTCGTCGGCGCACGCCGCGACCGCCTCCGCATCGACGGGGGAAGGCGGAAGTCGCGCAACCTCGGCGCAGGGTGCGGCCACCAGATCGCGCGGCACCTCGATATAGACCGGCCGCGAATGCTCGACGCACGACCGCAGAACCCGCGCGATCTCGGCCGGAGCGGTGGCGGGATCGTCGAGCACCGCCTGATCGCAGGTCACCTCGCGGAAGATCCGGAGCTGGGAGTCCAGGGTCTTCGCCTGGTGGTGGAGGAGCAGGCCGCGCCGTCCCTCTTCGCGTCCCGGCGCGCCGGAGATCACCACCACCGGGCTTTTCTCCGCGTAGGCCCCGGTCACCGCGTTGAGCACGTTGAACGCCCCGGCGCCGTAGGTCACCGCGACCACCCCCAGCCGTCCGCCGAAGCGGGCGGCGGCGTCGGCGGCGAACCCCACCGCCGGCTCGTGCGAAAGCGTATGGAGATCGAGGATCCCGGTTTCCTCGACGACCTTGAAAAACGGCAGGGCGAAATCGCCGGGAATGCCGAAGATCTCCCGCGCGCCATGATCCTCGAGCGCCCGCAACAGCGCCACCGCCAACGTGGTCATCGATCGATCTCCGTTCCGAACATCGGGTCCAGACCGGTCGATGATCGGCCCAACGGCGCCGAGAGTCGAGCCCGAGCGCCCGGGAACGTCCTCACCGCCGCAAATACTAATACGTTTTAATAAAACTTTAAATATGTCGTGTTGGGATACGCCATTCCTGGAATAGGTCTCAATCAATGGCGCATCCGTCGTCACTCCATATTGGTTTCGGTGATTTCGTTTAAGTCATTAACGAAGAGTTAACAAACCAACCAGATGTCCGTCAGGACCAAAGGA
>JAUXFS010000193.1 GCA_030622775.1 Rhodospirillales bacterium
CGCGCTTGTGCTCGGCGTGATCGAGCGTCGGCGATTCTCCGGTGGTGCCGCATGGGAGCAGTCCGTCGGTTCCTTGTTCGACATGCCAATCAATCAGGGAGCGGAAGGCATCCTCATCGAACGCTCCGTCCCTGAACGGTGTGATCAGGGCGGGGATCGAGCCCTTCAACATTTCTTATCTCCTCGGCGCCTACACTGGATTTCGTGGGGACCATACCTCCGGGCATCTTCTTTGGAAAGGGCGTGTCCATATGCGAAGTGGGCTCCCGCCCCGCGCTTGCCGAAACCGGGCCTATCGCGTAGGATGCCAAATGGAGAGGCTGGTCTTAGTCGCTGCTACCGGGACGAGAGTAACTGGTTTGTCTTGAGGGAGACGGGCCGTTGTTTGGACGGTTGGCCACGATCTGGTTGATCGCCGGCATTTGGCTTTTGCCTTTTTGTCCGGAAGCGATCGCCACAAATCTTTCATCCACCGACGTTCGCGCCGGGAGGACAGCATTCAAAGCCGCCGGTGCCGGCGATTGGGACAGCGCGCGCGCGGTTGCTGTCCGGATCGGCGATCCGTTGGCGGCAAAGCTGGTGTTTTGGTTCGACGTCACCCGCCCGGGCGGCGAAGGTTCCTTTCCAGATATCAGCAAATTTATTTCGGAAAACCCTGACTGGCCCGGCCAGACGCTGCTTCGCCGTCGCGCCGAGGAAGCGATAGACGGCACATTGCCGCGGGAAATCGTCCTCTCCTGGTTCGATCATCGTGAACCCGTGACAACCGAGGGACGGGTGCGCCTGGGAGCCGCGTTGCTGGCATCGGGCGAGGTTGAAAAAGGCCGGGCGACAATCCGCGATGCCTGGGTGCGCGGCAGGTTCTCGAAAGCCCAGGAGAAAAATTTCTTCACGACCTACCGAAGACTGCTGATGACGGATGACCACGTCGGTCGCCTGGACCGATTGCTTTGGCGGGGCCGCCTCACCGAGGCACGTCGGATGCTCGGGAAGGTCGACGCGGAGTACCGGGCGCTGGCCGAGGCGAGGCTGCGGCTCCGCAAGCTGGGCCGCAACGTGGACGGTGCGATCGCGAAAGTGCCCCGGGCGTTGAAGGAACATCCTGGCCTGGTGTACGAGAGATTGAGGTGGCGGCGTAAGAAGGGCCGGGATCTGTTGGCGCGTGACCTTCTCAAGGCTCACGCCCTCGACCACCCACAACCCAAGCTGTGGTGGGCGGAACGCGCCATTCTCGCCCGCGGGGCACTTGCCGAGGGTCACGTCTCCGAGGCCTACCGCATCGCCAGGGGCCATGCGCTGACCGAGGGCGCCGGTTTCGCCGAAGCCGAATGGCTGGCCGGCTGGATCGCCCTGCGCTTCCTCGAGGAACCGAAAGTAGCTTTCGACCACTTCGTAACCATGTTCGAGGGCGTCAAGTACCCGGTCAGCCGGGCTCGGGGCGCTTACTGGGCGGCCCGTGCCGCCGAGACGAATCTCCAGCCGAGCATGGCCGAGCTGTGGTATCGAACCGCCGCCCAATACCCCACGACCTACTATGGACAATTGGCGGCAATCCAATTGGAACCCGGGACGGAATTGCGGTTGCCGGCGGAGCCGCGCCCCAGCGCCGACGAAACCGCCCTCTTCGAGGACCACGAGTTGGTGCGGGTGGTCCGCATGTTGACCGCCTTCGGGCAGGCGGACCGGCTGCGTCCATTCCTTCTCCGCCTTGGAAAACTCAGTGATTCGGCCGGCTGGAAGGCGTTGGTCGCCGATCTGGCCGAGGACCATGGCCGACCCGACCTTTCGGTTGCTATCGCCAAACAAGCGATTAAGCACGGTCGCCCATTAATCAAGAACGGATATCCGTCCGTCCACGTGCCAGAGGTCGATCCTACGCCGGCTCGTCCTGCGGAGGTTCCACTTATCCTTGCGATCGTTCGTCAGGAAAGCGCCTTCCGCTTCGAAGCGATCAGTCGGGCCGGCGCCCGCGGTCTGATGCAACTTCTTCCCGGGACGGCCCGCGACGTGGCCAAAAAACTAAAACTCCCCTATTCCCGGCGGCGCCTGACCGCTGATCCGAGTTTCAACCTGAAAATCGGCCGAGCCTACATGAGCGCGCTACTCGATACGTTCGATGGCTCTTATGTTCTGGCGCTCGCCGCCTACAACGCCGGGCCCACACGGGTGAAGCGATGGACGCGTGTCAACGGCGACCCCCGGGTGAGCGTGATCGACGCCGTTGACTGGATCGAGTCGATCCCGTTCGCTGAGACCCGCAACTATGTTCAGCGAACGCTTGAAAACCTGCAGGTTTATCGAACCATGCTCAACGGGACCGAAGTCGCATGGACACTCGAAAGCGATCTTAGGCGGTAGCTTGACGGCCGGCGTCGCGCAAGCGATAACGCGGCCCCAGAGATTGCTGAATGTTTGGTTTATGGAGTTGACCATTGACTGCGGAGTCAAAACTTCAAGACATCGGGGCATGCGTCTTCGACGCCTATGGGACGCTGTTCGACGTCAACGCCGCCGCCGCCCGCTGCCGCGACGCCCTTGACGACAAGGCCGACGCACTCGCTTCCCTATGGCGCACCAAGCAGTTGGAATATACTTGGCTGCGGAGCCTACGCGGCGACTATGTGGACTTCTGGCACGTCACCGGCCAAAGCCTCGACTACGCCATGGCAGCCTTGAAACTCAAGGATGACGCCCTCAGAACCCGGCTGATGGAGCTGTATCTTGTGCTCGACGCCTATCCCGAAGTCAGGGAGACGTTGAGCGCGCTCAAGGGCGCCGGAGTGAAAACGGCGATCTTGTCCAACGGATCGCCGTCCATGCTGGTCGCCGCGGTGCGACGGGCGGAACTTGAAGGCCTGCTCGACGAGGTGATTTCCGTCGACTCGGTCCGCATCTACAAACCCCATCCTAGCGTCTACCAACTCGCGGTTGATGGTCTGAGGTTGCCGTCTGACCGCATTTGTTTCCTCTCAGCCAACGCTTGGGATGCCTCCGGCGCCGCTCATTTCGGTTTCCGCGTGATCTGGATCAACCGCTTCCGGGCGCAACCGGAACAACTCCCCGGCAAGCCGGAGAAGGAAATTCACAACTTGGCGGAGTTGCCTGACTTACTCGGACTATGAGCGACCGGGTTTCTCGTGACGATTCCAGCTACCGGGAACGCTTTCGTCGCTCGAATCCTGGAAAGCGCTCGCGTCGACGCCGCGATCAGTACCAACCTGCGTTGATATAAGTCAGCAGCATGTTCGCCAAAAAACAGCAGCGATTGGCCGAGGAGGTTATCGAGCGCTTCCGAGCCGCTGGCCTCAGGTTGGCAACTGCCGAGTCCTGCACGGGAGGCCTAATCGCCGGATGTCTCACGTCCGTTTCAGGTTCGTCCGCAGTGTTCGATCGAGGCTTCGTCACTTACGACAACGGCGCCAAGACCGAGATGCTCGGGGTATCGGATAGCCTGCTCGCCATCGACGGCGCGGTCAGTGAGGCCATGGCGCGCGCCATGGCCGAGGGGGTCTTGTCCCATGCGCCAACCCAGGTCAGCATCGCCGTCACCGGTATCGCCGGCCCCCAAGGCGGGACCGAGTCCAAGCCTGTCGGGCTGGTTCACATTGCCGCAGCCCGGACGGGGCACGATACGCTACATGAACGTCACGTCTTCACCGGCGATCGTCAAACAGTTCGCATGGCGGCCGTTGAAGCGGCGTTGGTGTTATTGATCAAGCGGCTTTCCTGACGGAGAATCGGCGCCCGCTCCCGACCGTCGGGGATTGACCTTCGCTGGGCCGTAAAGGCTCCTCGCTCGTTTCTCGAATGCGTTCACCATGCGCTGTACCGCTTCGTTGAACAGCTTGCCGATCAGTTTCTGCAGGGTCCTCGAACGAAACTCAAAATCGACGTAGAAGTCGATAACGCAATTGCCCCGATCATCCGGCTCGAAGGTCCAATGGTTGGTGAGGTATCGGAACGGCCCCTCATGGTATACGACGTCGACGCGTTTCGGATGATCCAGGCTCACGCGCGAGGTGAAACGTTCACGAAACACCTTGAACCCGATCACCAGGTCGGCGACGAACGTATCAGGACCTTCCCTACGTCGGATCCGACAGGCCACGCACCAAGGCAAGAAATCCGGATATTGCTCTACGTCGGCGACCAGATCGAACATCTGCTCAGGGGAGTAGGGAACGGTGCGTTTTTCCGCGTGGGTAGGCATGCCGCGGAAAATTTCTCAGAGTTAGACTTGAGCCAACGCCGCCTGACGGGCCCTGCGAAGATTATCGAAATCCCGGTCGGCGTGATAGGACGAGCGGGTCAACGGCGAAGACGCCACCATCTGGAAACCTTTCGCTTCGCCGATACGCTTGTACTCCTCGAACTCCTCCGGGGTCACGAAGCGGTCAATGGCGGCATGGCGTAGCGTTGGCTGGAGGTACTGACCTATCGTCAGGAAGTCGACTCCGGCCGAACGAAGATCATCCATGACCTGCAACACCTCTCCCCTATCCTCGCCCAAACCTACCATGATCCCCGACTTAGTAAAGAGGACCGGTCCCAGTTCCTTGGCACGGTCGAGCAACCTGAGCGAATGGTAGTACCGCGCCCCCGGACGAATGGAAGGATAAAGCCTCGGGACTGTCTCGAGGTTGTGGTTGAAGACATCCGGTCCTGCCGCAACGACCGCCTCCAGAGCCCTGTCCTTGTGGCGGAAATCGGGAGTCAGTACCTCGATCGTTGTTTCCGGAGAGGATTCGCGAATTCGTCCGATGCATAGGACGAACTGCCCGGCCCCCCCGTCGTCGAGATCGTCCCGGTCCACCGACGTGACCACAACGTGCTTGAGACCCATCGTCGCGACGGTAATAGCGAGGTTGTCGGGCTCCAGCGGATCCACCGCACCCGGCTTGCCGGTGGCAACGTTGCAGAACGCGCACGCTCGCGTGCAAATATCGCCGAGAATCATCACCGTCGCATGCTTGCGCGACCAACACTCCCCGATGTTTGGGCAGGCCGCTTCTTCACAGACCGTGTGAAGGTTGTGTTTGCGCATCAGA
>JAUXFS010000172.1 GCA_030622775.1 Rhodospirillales bacterium
CCAGGCCGGTGAGAACCTGCAGCGAAGTGGTATGCACCGCCATGCTCGACATCCGCGACAGCCATGCGTGGCGCTCGGAAGAATGCTCCCAGCGGTGAAGATGGGCCTTGTCTTCGAAATGAATGACGTGGGTGTATTCCAGGTGGTGCCCGGCGGCCGATTTGATGACTTCCCGGCGAATAAAGCCGCCGAACTTCTTCGCCTCCTCGTGAATGCCCACCAGCAACGCCTCGTAGGCCTGTTCGCAGGCCGGCTCGATACGCTGGCTGATGGTCGCGGAGGCCGGATTCTCCCGACGCGCCTGTTCTCCGTTCATCCTGCTCTCACCTCCTGGCTGCTCTCACCTCCTGGCGGTCCCGTGATCTGGCCGAAAACCCCTGTCGCTGCCTGGGCGGCCATCACCGTTGATGATCGAACATATGGGGAAGACACCCTCCACGTGTCGATTGCCGGGCGATAAAACCTCCCCTTGTCCGACGGATCGTTGAAAATCCCGGCGCACGGGCGTATAGGCTGTTGGCTCAACCCCTAGGCAGGACGAGTTTTCGAGATGTGCGCTGCGTGGAGCCCCAAGAGCTGGCGCGAAAAAACGGTCATCCAGGTCCCCAACTATCCGGATCCGGAGAAGCTGGGCGCAACCGAGCAACAGCTTCGCAACTATCCGCCGCTGGTGTTCGCCGGCGAGGCGCGGCGGTTGCGCAAGTCGCTGGCCGACGTCTGCGAGGGGCAGGCGTTCCTGTTGCAGGGCGGCGATTGCGCCGAGAGCTTCGCCGAGTTCCACGCCAACAACATCCGCGATACCTTTCGGGTGCTGCTGCAGATGTCGGTGGTGCTCACCTTCGGCGCGGCGGTGCCGGTGGTCAAGGTGGGCCGCCTCGCCGGTCAGTTCGCCAAGCCGCGCTCGGCCGATACCGAGACCATCGACGGCGTCACCCTGCCGGCCTATCGCGGCGACATGATCAACGGCATGGAGTTCACCACCGAGGCGCGGACGCCGGATCCCGATCGGCTGGTCCAGGCCTACAACCAGTCGGCGGCGACCCTCAACCTGCTGCGCGCCTTTGCCCAGGGCGGCTACGCCGACCTCCATCAGGTTCACCTGTGGAACCTCGACTTCGTCGCCGACAGCCCCCAGGGCAGCCGTTACAAGGATCTGGCGGGCAGGCTGGATGAGACGCTGGCGTTCATGGCGGCGTGCGGGTTGACGTCGGAGACCACGCCGACGATCCGCGAGACGGACCTGTTCACCTGCCACGAGGCGTTGCTGCTCAACTACGAAGAGTCGATGACCCGGGTCGATTCGACCACCGGCGACTGGTACGACACTTCCGCGCACATGCTGTGGATCGGCGACCGCACCCGTCAACTCGACGGGGCGCACGTGGAATTCCTGCGCGGCGTCGGCAATCCGCTGGCGGTGAAGGTGGGCCCGACCATGGAGGCCGAGGAGCTGTTGCGGCTTGTCGACAAGCTCAATCCCGCCAACGAGCCGGGACGGCTGACGCTGATCATCCGGATGGGGCCCGACAAGCTCCGCGCGGTGCTGCCGGGGCTGATCCGCACGATCAGGCGCAATCGGCGCAACGTGGTCTGGGTCTCGGACCCGATGCACGCCAACACGGTGATGACCGCCAACGGCTACAAGACCCGCCACTTCGACCGCATCCTCGAGGAGGTCCGCATGTTCTTCGAGGTCCACGAGGAAGAAGGAACCTATGCCGGCGGCGTCCACTTCGAGATGACCGGCCAGGACGTGACCGAGTGCGTCGGCGGCGCCCATGCGATCACCGAGGCCAACCTCGGTGTGCGCTACAACACCCACTGTGATCCCAGGCTGAACGCCAACCAGGCGCTGGAACTGGCGTTCCTTCTCGCTGAAATCCTGAAAGAGGGCCGAACCCGTGACCGCGAGCGCAGGCGCATCGTCGCCACGTCGTGACAGCGTCGCGACAACGCCCGCCGACGGGCGGGCGCAATCCGTCGTCCGCCCCGAAGCCGGCGACGTCGAACGGTGGACCGACCGCTACTTCGTCAAGACCAAGGAGACCATAGCGCGGTTCGGGGACAAGACCGTCACCTACGCCGTGTTCATGCGGCGTCCGGTGGTGTTCACCCCGCGGCTGATGGTGCGCTGGCTCGAGGAGGTTTCGGCGGCGCGGGAGGCCGCGTTCCAGATCGACCTCAACTACCGGGAAGGCGACTGGGTCGGCGCCGGCGAGCCGCTGATGTACATCACCGGCTCGTTCTATCACCTGGTCGACCTGGAGACCCTGTACCTGCAGAAGCTGGGCGCCGCCTGCGTCGCCGCCTACAACGCCTTCACCATGTGCATGGACCTGCCGCATGTGGGCTTCCTCGCCATGGATGCACGGCACTGCGCCGGCCTCGAGATGGAGGAACTGATGGCCTATGCCGCCGCCGTCGGCTCGGAGGCGGCGAAGAGCCAAGCCGACGTCAAGGGGTTCATCGGCAACGCCAACGACGCCACCGCCCACTATTTCGGCCACGCCAAGGGGTTCGGCACCATGCCCCACGGCCTGATCGGCTACGCCGGATCGACCATCCGCGCCGCCGAGATGTTCGTCGAAACGTTCCCGGACGAGAACATGACGGTGCTGGTCGACTACTTCGGACGGGAGGTGTCGGACGCCCTCGCCGTCTGCCATCGTTTCCCGCGGATGGCCGCGGAGGGCCGGCTCTCGGTCAGGATCGACACCCATGGCGGCCGTTTCGTCGAGGGCCTCGACCCGCAACTTTCCTATGCGGTGCTCGAACGCTTTACACCGGCGGCGGTACGGCGCTACCGCAACGACACCGAATTGCGCTACCTGACCGGCACCGGGGTTTCGGCGGCCTCGATCTTCCACATCCGCGAACGGCTCGACGACGCCGGCTTCGACAAGGTGATGATCGTCGCCTCCTCGGGGTTCAACGTCGACAAGTGCAGGGTGATGGCCGATGTCGGCGCGCCGATCGACGTCATCGGCACCGGCTCGTTCCTGCCGGAGAGCTGGCGCGAAACCTACGCGACCGCCGACATCGTCGCCTACGAGGGCGTTCCTTCGGTCAAGGTCGGCCGCGAGTTCCTGCTCGAGCGCTACTCGGAGCAGGGGCTCGACCGGCCTCGGCGCTGAGTCCAGAGTCCTGAGTCTCAATCCTTTTCGGCAGCCGCATCCGATGACAGATTCCCTGGTCGTGGCCCTGGCGCAGATCAACCCGACCGTCGGCGACATCGACGGCAACGTCGCGCGCATCCTCGCGGCGCGCGCCGCGGCCGGCGAGGCGGATCTGGTGGTCTGCGGCGAACTGGCGCTCTCCGGCTATCCGCCCGAGGACCTGGTGCTCAAGCAGGCGTTTCAGGACCACATCGACAAGGCGGTCTCGGCGCTGGCCGCGGCGACCGCCGACGGTGGACCGGCGCTGCTCGTCGGCACGCCCTGGCGCCGCGGCAACGCCGTGTACAACGCGGCGTTGCTGCTCGACGGCGGCGAAGTCGCCTCGGTCCGGCTCAAGTACGATCTGCCCAACTACGGGGTCTTCGACGAAAAGCGGGTTTTCGCCGCCGGCCCGTTGCCGGAACCGGTTGGCTTCCGCGGCCGCGGCCTGGGGGTGATGGTGTGCGAGGACATGTGGACGCCGGAGGTGGCCAGGCACCTCGGCAACCAGGGCGCGGAGATGCTGATCGTGCTCAACGGCTCGCCGTTCGACACCGGCAAGGCCGGCACCCGACGCAAGATCGCCCACGACAGGGTGTCGGAGACGGGGCTGCCGCTGGTCTACGTCAATCTGGTGGGGGGACAGGACGAACTGGTATTCGACGGCGCGTCGTTCGCAATGCAGCCCGACGGCGGCGTGCGCGTCCGGGCGTCGCTGTGGCGCGATGGCGTGACGCCGACCCACTGGCGTCGCCGGGACGGCCAAGGCTGGCGCTGCGAGAAGGGGTTCGTCGCCCCGGAGGCGGACGACCTCGAGGCGATCTACCACGCGATGGTGCTCGGGCTCCACGACTACGTGGAGAAGAACCGCTTTCCCGGCGTCGTCCTCGGGCTTTCCGGCGGCATCGACAGCGCGTTGAGCGCCGCCGTCGCCGTCGACGCCCTCGGTGCCGAGCGGGTCCATTGCGTGATGATGCCCTCGCCCTACACCTCGACCGAAAGCCTTGAGGACGCGGCGGAAACGGCGCGGCTTCTCGGCGCCGCCATCGACACCATCGGCATCGAGCCGGCGATGAAGGCGTTCTCGGCGATGCTGAGCGGGACCTTCAGCGGCCGCGCCGCCGACGTCACCGAGGAGAACATCCAGGCGCGGGCGCGCGCGATCGTGTTGATGGCGATCTCCAACAAGCTCGGCCACATGGTGCTGACCACCGGCAACAAATCGGAGATGTCGGTCGGCTACGCCACCCTCTACGGCGACATGTGCGGCGGCTATTCGGTGCTCAAGGACATCTACAAGACCACCGTCTTCGCGCTGTCGCGCTGGCGCAACCGGACCCGCGGCGACGGCTTCCGGGGGCCCGCCGGCCGGGTGATGCCCGAACGGGTGATCACCAAGCCGCCGAGCGCCGAGCTGAGACCCGGACAGACCGATCAGGACAGCCTGCCGCCTTACGATGAACTGGACTCGATCCTCACCGCGCTGATCGAGGACGAATGCTCGCTCGACGAAACGGTCGGGCGCGGCCATGACGCCGATACGGTCCGCCGGGTGTGGCGGATGCTGGATCGTGCCGAATACAAGCGCCGCCAGGCGCCGCCCGGCGTCAAGATCTCCTACCGCGCGTTCGGCCGCGACCGCCGCTATCCGATCACCAACCGGTTTAACGATCTGGTATGAAGCAGATGCAACCCGAATACAGGACCTATCGCGTCTGGGACGCGCCGACGCGCTGGTTTCATTGGATCAACGTGCTTGCCGTTTTGGGCCTGATCGGCGTTGGACTGGTGATCCTGTTCAACCGGGATCTTGGCATCAGCCTGGACGGAAAGATCACGTTGAAGACGATCCACGTGATCATCGGCTATGTCTTCGTCCTCAACCTGCTGTGGCGCCTGGTCTGGGGGTTCTTCGGCAACGCCCATGCCCGCTGGCGGGCGGTGCTGCCGGGCGGCCCGGGCTATCCGCGGGCGGTCCGTGCCTACGCGGCGGCGTTCGTCGAGGGGCATCCGCAGGCCTATGTCGGCCACAACCCGCTCGGCCGTCTCGCCGTCACCGTCATCTTCCTGCTTCTCGTCGTCCTTGCCGCGACCGGGCTGGTGCGCGCCGGCACCGACCTCTACTACCCGCCGTTCGGCGGGTTCGCGGCGGCGTTCGTCGCCAAGCCCGCCGTCGACCCGGAAACGCTGGCGCCTTACGAAGTCGGGTCGTAGCCATGTCGTTCTGTGAGC
>JAUXFS010000477.1 GCA_030622775.1 Rhodospirillales bacterium
CCGCTTGGCCTCCGACTTGGCGATGCTGAAACCGGGACAGCTTCTGTTCACCTACCTCCTCCTGGCGCCGGACCCGGATCAGACCCGGGATCTGGTGAACAGCGGCGCCGTTTGCGTCGCCTACGAGACGGTCGTCGACGGCCGTGGCGGCCTGCCGCTGCTGGCGCCGATGTCCCAGGTCGCCGGCCGGCTGTCGATCCAGGCCGGCGCCCATGCCCTGGAAAAAGCCCACGGCGGCAAGGGCATCCTGCTCGGCGGCGTGCCCGGGGTCGCGCCCGCCAAGGTCGTCGTCATCGGCGGCGGCGTGGTCGGCGAGAACGCGATCATGATGGCCCTCGGCATGGGTGCGGACGTGACGGTTTTAGACAGGAACGTCGACGTTCTCGGCCATCTCGCCGGACGGTTCGGGCCGGCGCTGAAGACCGTCTACTCGACCCGGGCCGCGCTCGAGGACACCGTGCTCGACGCCGACATGGTGGTCGGCGCGGTGCTGGTGGTCGGCGCAGAGGCCCCTAAGCTGGTCACCGCCGACATGGTCAGGCGGATGAAAACGGGCTCGGTGCTGGTCGACGTGGCGATCGACCAGGGCGGATGCTTCGAGACGTCGCGGCCGACGACCCATGCCGAACCGACCTACGTGGTCGACGGCGTGGTCCACTATTGCGTCGCCAACATGCCGGGGGCGGTGCCCAACACCTCGACCCATGCCTTGAACAACGTCACCCTGCGCTACGGACTGGCGCTCGCCGACAAGGGCTACAAGAACGCGCTCCTCGACAACCCGAACTTCCGCGAGGGGCTGAACGTCTGCGGGGGCAAGGTCACCTACAAGGCCGTCGCCGACGATCTCGGCTACGAATACGTGGATGCGGTCACCGCGCTCGGCGGTTGAGCCGCGGGCACGATTCGCTGGGACTTCACCGACGGTTCCCGTATGGTGCGCGGCGGCATGCCGCCGCTTCCTCTTGCCCCATCCGGAGCCGATTTCATGGCCGACCTCATCGTCCGCTTCAGCAAGCCCGCCGACTGGGCCGACAGCGTCCATATCTATTTTTGGGATACGCGCCCGGTGGCGATCGACCGCGCCTGGCCCGGGGTCCCGATGATCGCGGAGGCCGACGGATGGTTCGCATATCGGCTCAAGGACGTGGAAGCGGCGCATCTGCTGTTCAACGACGGCCAAGGCCGGCAGACCGAAGACCTTTACCGAGAAAGGGACGGTTGGTTCGACGGCGTCCACGGGTGGCGCGAACAGAAACCGAAGGCGCCTCGGAAGGCCAAGGCCTCGGCCAAGCCGAAAACAAACAAGCCGGTCCCGGCAAAGGCCGGCGCGTCCCTTCGGACCATCGAGGACCGCGCGGACTTCCGCGAGGAGACGATCTACTTCCTGCTCACCACCCGGTTCAACGACGGTGATCCGTCCAACAACTTCTTCTGCCGCGACCGCATCAAGTTCAACGCCGCCGGCGAGGCCGAGGACCCGCACTGGCGCGGCGATTTCAAGGGGCTGATCCAGCGTCTCGACTACATCGGCGACCTCGGCTTCACCGCCATCTGGATCACCCCGCCGGTGGAGAACCGCTCCGGCCTCGATTACCACGGCTATCATGCCTACGACTGGACGCGGATCGACCCGCGCCTCGAATCGGCGGACGCCACCTACCAGGACCTGATCGACGCGGCGCACGCGCGCGGGATCAAGATCATTCAGGACGTGGTCGTCAATCACTCGTGCCAGTTCGGCATCCGCGGCAAGGTGTGGATCGACCACCTGCCGATGAAGTACTACGTCCCCCAGGGCTCGGAGCCGGGCCGGGTCGATCACGGCCCCTACCAGGGCAGTCTCGGCAACTACGCCTGGCCGAACCGGGACGACATCGACAACCCCCTCGCCCCCGCCTGGTACCGCGAGCGCCACGCCCGCGACCCCGACGGTATCGAGCCGCTGGTCGACCCCAAGACCGGCGAGACCGTGCCCAAGCCCGGCTACGACCCCGGCCGTTTCTTCGGCGTCGACGCCGGCGCCCTCGATCCCCAATGGTACCACCAGGAGGGGTTCATCTGCGGCGGCGACTGGGAGAGCGCCCATCCGCTGCAGGTCAAGCATCTGGCCGGCGACTGCATCGACCTCGCCACCGAGCGCCAAAACGTCAAGGACTACATCATCGGCAGCATCAACCGCTATCTCGACATGGGCGTCGACGCGCTGCGCATCGACACCGTCAAGCACGTCGAGCGCGACAACCTGCTCGAGTACGTCAACGCCTGGAAGGCCCACAAGCCCGGTCTGTTCGTGTTCGGCGAAAACCTGGTCAAGGGCTATGGCTGGGGCGATCTCGGCGGCGGCGACAACGGCCCGTCGGACATCCGCCCGTGGTGGTACACCCGCCTCGGCCACGACCCGCGCGACCCCAACTCCGGCGGCGACTCCGGCTTTCCTCAGCTCGACTTCGGCCTGTTCTCCACCTTCCGCGACAACCTCAGCCGCGGCAGCTACGACGGCGTCGCCCGGGTGCTGGAGATGGACTGGATCTACGGCGACGCCACCGAGTTGGTCACCTTCCTGCAGAACCACGACGTCGGCCCCGACAACGACTTCCGCTTCCGCTTCAAGGGCGAGCAGTGGATGGCGGCCGCCGCCTACAACCTTTTGTGGACGGCGCGCGGCATCCCGTGTCTCTATTACGGCGAGGAGATCGAGTTCATGAAGGGCGCGCCCCAGGACGTCATCGGCAACGACGACACCCTGGATACCACCGGCCGCGCCTACTTCGGCGACCATCTCACCGACGTGCGCATCGCCGAGACCCAAAGCCACCCCCTCTACCAACACATAAAGCGGCTCAACCTGATCCGCCGCGCCGTCCCCG
>JAUXFS010000146.1 GCA_030622775.1 Rhodospirillales bacterium
CTGCTGCGTTAAGGGGCTGTCAGGGAATAAGTGATGCGGTTGGTCCGAGCGCCATAGGTCAGCTGTTAGGAGCAACGAGGAAGGACATGCCGGGCATATTCGACGACGAGCGACGCGGCAGCGGGCCGATGGGGCCGGATCCCTCCGGGACGGGGCGATTTTTCGCCAGGGCTGCGTCGCGGGCTGCTTGTGGGAGCCCCACCCCACCGCGCCACCCGCTCCTGACCCTGGCGAAAAATCGCTCCCGCCAAACGCACCACTTATTCCCTGACAGCCCCTAAGCGCCGTCGGGGAGCGGATCGATGACCATGCAGAAAACGGAAAAGATCACATTCGTCGGCGCGGACGGCGAAAGCAGGCTGGCGGCGCGGCTGGACCTGCCGCGGGGAACGCCTCGCGCCTACGCGTTGTTCGCCCACTGCTTCACCTGCACCAAGGACATCTTCGCCGCCGGGCGGATCGCCGACGGCCTCACCCGCCACGGGATCGGCGTGCTCAGGTTCGACTTCACCGGCCTCGGCGCCAGCGAGGGCGAGTTCGCCAACACCAACTTCTCGTCCAATGTCGGCGACCTGGTCGCCGCCGCCGACTGGATGCGCAACCAACGACAGGCGCCGCGGCTGCTGATCGGCCACAGCCTCGGTGGGGCCGCCGTCCTCGCCGCCGCCGCGCAGGTGGCGGAATCGGTCGCCGTGTGCACGATCGGCGCGCCGGCCGACCCGGCCCACGTCCGCCACCTGTTCCTCGGCGCCGCCGACGAGATCGAGGCCAAGGGGGAGGCGGAGGTGTTGCTGGCCGGCCGGCCTTTTCGCATCCGCAAGCAGTTTCTCGACGACATCGAGGGCCACAAGCTGGAAAAGCAGATCGGCGAGATGCGCAAGGCGTTGCTGGTCTTCCACGGACCCCGCGACCAGACCGTCGGCATCGAAAACGCCGGGCGCATCTTCGGCGCCGCCAAGCATCCGAAAAGCTTCGTCTCGCTCGACGGCGCCGATCATCTGCTCAGCCGTCGCGAGGACGCGGTCTACGTCGCCGATGTCATCGCCGCCTGGGCGGAACGCTATGTCGAGCCCGCCGAAGGTGTCGCGGAGGCGGTGCCGGCGGCTCCCGCCGACGCGGTCGTCGTCGCCGAAACCGGCGAAGGAAAGTTCGCCCAGATCGTCTCGGTCGGTGGCGTCCATACGCTCAGGGCCGACGAGCCGGAGCGCTACGGCGGCACCGATAGCGGCCCGTCGCCCTACGATCTGCTGCTCGCCGGGCTGGGCGCCTGCACGACGATGACGGTGCGGATGTATGCCGACCGCAAGGGGTTGCCGCTGGAGCGGGTGTCGGCGACGCTCCGGCACAACAAGATCCATGCCGAGGATTGCCAAAGCTGCGAAACCCAGGCCGGCAAGATCGACCGGATCGAGCGGGAGATCGAGATCGTCGGACCGCTGGACGAAGCGGCGCGGGCCAAGCTCCTGGAAATCGCCGACAAATGCCCGGTGCACCGCACCCTGCACTCGGAGGTGCTGGTCGAGACCCGGCTCAAAGAGTAGGCGCGTTGCTATGTCTGATCCAGATCACTGGAGCACAATCCATTGAGTTGGACACACCCCCTCACCTGACCTCTCCCCCTCGAAGGGGGAGAGGGATGCGAAGGGTTGCGCCGGCAGAGCCGGCGCTTACCCGAAGCTGGGTGAGGGGGTGAATCGAGCCAAACGCAAAATGTTCTAAAGCAGCGCCTCGATCTCGCGGGCGAGCTCGCGGATCTCCACCGCCGCGGGACTGCCGGGGACGGCCTCCAGCACCGAGCGGCCCTCCAGCATTGTGGCGGCGAAGGCAACCCGGTTGCCGATCGTCGTTCGGGCGAGGGGCAATTCCTCCTCGACCAGGCGCGCGCGCATGAGATCGACGATCTTGCCCCTCGGCGGGACCCGGTTGAGCACGACCAGCGCTGGCACCTTGGCGGTCGCGGCCAGGTCCATGGTCGGCCGCGTCGCCCAGACATCCATCGGACTCGGCTGGATCGGCACCAGCACCAGATCGGCCGCGCGCACCGCGATTTTGGCCTCGGTCTCGGCGTGGGGCGGGCTGTCGATGATGATCAGGTCGTAGTTGCGTTTCAGCCGCGCCACTTCGGTGGAAGCGCGCCAGCCGGCGACGTCGGCCATCTCCAGGGGATGGGATCCATTGGCGCCGGTTTCGCTGCGAACCCGGTGCCAGTCGGCCAGGCTCGCCTGCGGATCGATGTCCATCAACGCCACGCGCTTGCCGGTCATGGCGAAGGCGACGCCCAGTTGCGCCGCCAGGGTGGTCTTGCCGGCGCCGCCCTTTTGCTGGGCGATGGTCAGGACTTTCGCCGCCATGATATCGATTTCCCCCTTGCAAGAGTGCGGCGATGCCGCCCGTGGACCTATGTTCCGATTGCCACGGGCAACCTAACTCTGCCGCCGGTTTTTGCAAAGACCCCATAGGCCCTAGTGGAAATCCCGGGACGGGACGTCGAGTCCGGTTTCGTCGGCGGCGAGGCCGTCGAGCAGGGCATCCAGGTTCCACAACCGCTCCGCCAGGACGTGGACGACTTCGCCCTCCCGCTGCACCGGCCCCTCGATACCCAACAGGGTCGACCGCAGGGTCGTTTGGCGGAAGCGTTCGAAAATCCTGGGCCAGACGATCAGGTTGGCGTGGCCGGTCTCGTCCTCGAGGGTGATGAAGATGACGCCGCTGGCGCTGCCGGGACGCTGGCGGGTGATCACCAGCCCCGCCGCCTTGACCCTGCGGCCGTGGGCGAAGCCGGCGAGGCGTGCGGCGGGAACGAAGCCGCCGCGATCGAGCCTTCGGCGCAACAGCGCCACGGGGTGGGCCTTGAGCGACAGGCGCATCACCCGGTAGTCGGTGGCGACCTGCTCGCCGAGCGAGATCGGCGGCAGCGCGACGTCTGGTTCCGGGCGAGACTCGGCGGCGGCAAACAGCGGCAACGGTGCTTCGTCCAGCCCCTTGACCGCCCACAGCGCCCGTTGCCGGTCGAGGCCGATCGAACCGAAGGCGTCGGCGCCGGCCAGCGTCGTCAATGCGGCGCCACCGACGCCGGCCCGTCGCCATAGCCGGGACACGGTGTCGTAGCCGCCGCCGCGGGCCGTCGTGATCGCCTCCGCATCGCGCGCCGCCAGACCCTTGATCTGCCGGAAGCCGAGGCGCAGCGCGACCTGGCCCCGGGCCCGGTCCCGGACCGGCTCCAGGGTGCAGTCCCAATGGCTGAAATTCACGTCGACCGGCCGGATCTCGACGCCGTGGCGGCGGGCGTCGCCGACGATCTGGGCGGGGGCGTAGAAGCCCATCGGCTGGCTGTTGAGCAACGCGCAGGCGAACGCCGCCGGATAATGTCGTTTCAGCCAGGCCGAAACGTAGACGATCAGGGCGAAACTGGCGGCGTGGGATTCGGGGAACCCGTAATCGGCAAAGCCCTCGATCTGCCGGAAGCAGCGTTCGGCGAAGTCGGGCGCATAACCGCGGCCGAGCATCCCGGCGACGAACTTGTCCTTGAAGCCGTGAATGGCGCCGGAGCGGCGGAAGGTGGCCATCGCCCGGCGCAGCCCGTCGGCCTCGCTCGGGGTGAAGCCGGCGGCGACGATGGCGATGCGCATCGCCTGTTCCTGAAACAGCGGCACGCCGAGGGTCTTGCCGAGCACCTCTTCGAGCTCCGGCGACGGATACTCGACCGATTCCCCGCCGCGGCGGCGGCGCAGATACGGATGGACCATGTCGCCCTGGATCGGCCCCGGCCGGACGATCGCCACCTCGATCACCAGGTCGTAGAAGTTGCGGGGCCTGAGACGCGGCAGCATGCTCATCTGCGCCCGGCTCTCCACCTGGAACACCCCGACCGAATCGCCCTTGCACAGCATGTCGTACGTCGCCGGGTCCTCGGCCGGTACGGTGGCGAGGGTCAGCCGGCGGCCGTGGTGGCGCTCGATCAGCTCGAACGCCTTGCGCACGCAGGTCAGCATGCCGAGGCCGAGGATGTCGATCTTGAGGATGCCGAGCGCGTCCAGGTCGTCCTTGTCCCACTCGATGACCGTGCGATCGGCCATTACGGCGTTCCCGATCGGAACTACCTCCGAGAGCGGGCTCCGGGTGACGACCATGCCGCCGGTATGCTGAGACGGATGGCGGGGAAAGCCGCGCAGCTCGCCGGCGAGGGCAATCACCATGCGCACGGTACGGTCGGCGGGATCGAGGCCGGCCTCGCGGATGTGGGTCCCGGTCACCTCGCTCCACGACCGGCGCCAGAAGGCCCCCTGGAGGGCGACGATCGCATCGCCGGAAAGCCCCATCACCTTGCCGACCTCGCGCAGCGCGCTCTTGGTGCGATAGCTGATCACGGTGGCGGTCATGCCGGCGCGGTCGCGGCCGTACTTGTCGTAGATGTACTGGATCACCTCCTCGCGGCGTTCGTGCTCGAAATCGACGTCGATGTCGGGCGGTTCGTTGCGTTCGGCGCTGACGAAACGCTCGAACAGCAGGTCGATGCGCGCCGGATCGACCGCGGTGATGCCGAGGCAGTAGCAGACCGCCGAATTGGCCGCCGAGCCCCGTCCCTGGCAGAGGATGCCGCGGCCGCGGGCGAAGCGGACGATGTCGTGGACGGTGAGGAAGTAAGGGGCGAAACCGAGACCGTCGATCAGCGCCAGCTCGTGCTCGACCTGGGCGCGCACCCGATCGGGAACGCCCTCGGGGTAGTGCTCCGCCGCGCCGATCCGGGTGAGCCGCGCGAGCTCTTGCTGGGGGGTGCGGCCGCCGGCGACCGGATCGACCGGGTACTCGTAGCGGAGTTCGTCGAGGCTAAAGGGGCAAGCCTCGGTGATCTCGACGGTGCGGGCGACGGCTTCCGGGTAATCATGGAACAGCCGCGCCATCTCGGCCGGCGGCTTCAGGTGGCGCTCGGCGTTGGCGAAGAGACGGTAGCCGGCTTGGTCAAGGGTGCGGCGTTCGCGGATGCAGGTCAGCACATCTTGCAACGGCCGGCGCTCGGCGCCATGGGCGTGGACGTCGTTGGTGGCGACGAGCGGCACCCGCCGCGCGGCGGCAAGCTCGGCCAGGGTTGCCAGCCGTTGGGCGTCGTCGCCGCGATAGAGTTGACTTGCAGCTAGATAGATCATTTTGTTGAAGTTATTTCTCAACATCGACAGGGCCTCGACGAAGGACGGATCCGGGTCCGCCGGGGGTAGCGCGACGACGATCTGTCCGTCGCCGTGGGCGACAACGTCGGCAAGCCGGAGCCGGCATTCCCCCTTCGCCGCCCGCCGACGGCCGATGGTGAGCAGCCGCGACAGCCGGCCGTAGGCGGCGCGATCGGTGGGGAAGCACAACAGGCTGGGGCCGTCCTCCAGGTCCAGGCGCGTCCCGATCACCAACCGGATCCCGGCCTGTTTGGCGGCGACGTGGGCCCGGACCACGCCGGCGAGGGTGTTGCGGTCGGTAACGGCGACGGCGGCGAGGCCGAGGACGGCGGCGATCGCAACCATCTCCTCGGGATGGGACGCCCCGCGCAGAAAACTGAAGTTGGTGGTGACCTGAAGCTCGGCGTAAGCGGGCATGATCATCCGCCGTCATCCGAAACGTCGACATCCTTCAGGTCTTTGATCAAGCTCTCGAATTCCGACCCATGCACGGACCGACACAGTTTCCGGTCGGCGGTAATCAGGATGCCTTCGACCGTCTCGGCGCAAGCCAGATAGAGACAGTCGTAAACCGGATGGTTCAGGGCGAGGGCGATTTCGAGGGCTCGTTCGGACAGGTCCGCGGAC
>JAUXFS010000106.1 GCA_030622775.1 Rhodospirillales bacterium
CGACGCGCGCTGCGGGCTGGTGGTCATCGATCTGAGAACCGGCGACATCGTCCACTGGCTGTGGATCGAGGGCGACATCGAGGAGCTCTACGACGTGATCGTGCTGCCGGGCGTGACCCAGCCGATGGCGCTGGGCGTCGTCACCGACGAGATCCGCCGCGCCATCACCATCGGCGAACCGCCCGCGGAAGGTGCCGCCGGGGGGGGTGAGGGGGGCTTCGAGCGGGTTCTACCGGGAAACGCATCAGCCGAAACTCGAGGGCCAGCGCCGCGACGCGTGGATGACGGCGAGGACGTCGACCGTGCCGGGGGTGACGCGGTAGGCGATCACGAATGGGGTGCCGGCGACGATCAGTTCCCGGGTGCCGCGGACACGTCCCGGGCGGCCGGAGTCGGGGAACGTGCCGAGACGATCGACCGCCTCGCGGATACGCGCCATCACCGTTTGGGCGGCGCGGGGGTTTTCGGCGCGGATGAAGGCGTGGGCCTCTTTCAGGTCGGCCAACGCCAGCCGGGTGTAGCGGAGCCTCATTCCAGTGGATCGGCGCGGGCCGGGGTCAGCGGAAGCGGCCGTAGACGGCGGTGACGTCGGCCTCTTCGGCGAACTCGCCCGCCTCGGCCTGGCGCAGGCCCTCCTCGATGTGGGCGATCTGCCAGGCATGGACGTCGAGGTAGGCATCGACCGCCTCGTTGAGCAGGTGGCTGCGGTCGCGATCCATGGTTTCGGCCAGCCGATCGAGGATCGCCCGCTTTTCCGCGTCGATGCGAAAGGTCACCGTTTCCTTGGGCATGTTCGCTCACCAATTGGCCTCGTTAGACGTCATCTCGCAATGTCTTACAACGTAATATACAGGCTTTTGGGGGGCGGCCGCAACCACTTGGCTGGGGGTCGAGCCTGTAGCCGAGGGTCCAATGACAAAGGACCCCGATTTGGGCGCTCACCAATCCAGGTCGCGCTCGTAGCCGAGGTCGATCAGGTGTTGGCCGGCCTGTTGCTTGAAGGCGGCGATGTGGGCTTCGTTGAAGTGGTTGCGCCAATCGCCGATGACGCCGCGGCGGAAGGTGAAGCTCTTGCGGTTGGCGAGCTTGGCGATCAGCCGGGCGACGGCGTCGTCGTCGATGGGGCGGCCGACGTGGGCGCAGACCGCCTGGATCTCGCGGCGCTGGGCCTCGGCGTCGCCGCCGCCCCGCGCGCCGACCAGGCTCTCGAACCGGCAGACGTGGATGTCGGGATGGCCGAGCCAGCCGACCCGGTGGGCGAGCAGGGTGCCGACCGGCTCGATCGGCGCGGTTTCGTTCGGGCCGCGCGGCGGCGCGCCGGTGATCAGCGCCATCAGCCGGGTATCGTCGTCGGCGAACTCGGACATCATCCGCTCGTGCAGGAAGTGGCGGCGCAGCCCGAGGATGTAGCGGAGCTGGGAGAGCAGGGTGTCGCGCGGGTCGCGCATCTGGAACACGATCGCGTAGCCGGCGGCGCGGAGGGTTTCGGCGATCTCCGGGCGCCAGGGGAAGTGCGAGGTGACGATCTGGCCGGCATGGGCGCCGGCGAGGTAGCGGGCGAACCGGTGCCGGTCGAGTTCGAAGTCCGGGGTCGGGCCGTGCCCGACGGGGGCGGTGTGGCATTGCCACCAGGGGATATGGATCCCCGACAGCATGGTCCCGGGCCGGCTCTCGAGGATTTTGGTGAGCAGATGGGTGCCCGACTTGGCGACGCTGTTGACGAAGATCCGCGGTCCGGGAAGAAAAAACACCGCGCGTGCGTAGGCCCGGTAAGCGCCGATCAGGCCCCGGCGGAGCAGCTTGTTCTGGAAGAACATTCCCCCCTCTCCGCCGGCGGTCCGTCCGCGTCCCGGCCCGCCCCTTCCGTGCGGGCGGACCGGGGGCGGTACCGGGTCAGGTGGTGTAGTACTTGCGGACGGCGCTGTGGTAGTAGCCGGAATCGCCGGCGCCGTAGCGGGCGTGCTTCTTGGGATCGACCAGCGAAAGCACAACGCCGCCGAGATGGCCTCCCGACTCGACGATCTGGCGGAGGCCGAGGCTGACGACCTCGCGGCTGGTCTTCGCCCAGCGGACGACGAACACCGTCAGGTCGACCTCGGTCCCGAGGATGCGCGCGTCGGACGCGGCCATCACCGGCGGTGAGTCGAGAATGATGGTCTCGAATTCCTTTTCGAGGACATCGAGCAACTGCTTCATCTTCCGCGACGAGAGGATCGCCGTCGGATCCGGCACCGATCCCCCCGCCGGGATCACGTAGCAGCCCGAAGCCTCGTCCTTGAACAGCACGTCCGCCAGTTCGGCCTTGCCGAGCATCAGCTCGACCAGGCCCGGTTTTCTCGGGTTCTTGAGGATCCGGTGGATGTTCGGCCGCCGCAGGTCGGCCTCGACGAGCACGGTCTTGTAGCCGGCCAGCGCCCGGCTGCGCGCCATGCATATGGCGATGGAGGTCTTGCCCTCGTCCGGTTGCGACGACGTGATCAGGATCTTCTTTGGCGGCGCGTCGATGCGGGTGGTCAGAATGCTGGTGTAGAGGGAGCGGATCGACTCGCTGAACAACGAGACCGGATTATTCAGGATGTAGTTCCCCGGCGACTTGCCGTCGCGGCTCCACTCGTTCAACAGCGGCACCAGGCCGAGCACGCGGACGCCGGTGACCTCCTCGATCTGCTCGCCGCTGCGGAAACCGCTGTCCATCTGCTCGATGACGAAGATCAGAAGCAGGCCGACGAGCGCCGATCCCATCAAGGCGATGACCAGGACCACCTTCTTCGGCGGGAACGACGGCTCGTTGGGGATCACCGCCCGGGAGATGATGCGGGCGTCGGGCTGGTTGACGGCGACGTCCATCTGGGCGCTGGTCTCCTCGAACCGGGCGAGGAACGACTCGAGCATCGCGCTGTCGGCCTCCGCCTCGCGCTGGAGGGCGTGGAGCTGGACCTCGGCGTTGTTCGACTGCGCCAGGGTGCCTTCGAACTGCTTGAGGCTCTTTCTGAGCGAAGACTCCCGCGCCCGGGCGACGCCAACCTCGTTGCGCAGACCCTGGACGATCTTGGTGACCTCGGACGACATTTTCGCCTGGAGATCCTTGAGCTCGGCGCGGGCGTTGATCAGCCGCGGGTGGCGTTCGCCGTATTCCCCGGACATCTCGGCGACCTTGCGCTTGACCTCGGTCTCCTGGGCGAGAATGGTCTGGATGATCGGCGATTGCAGCACTTCGGCCGCGGACGTGGCTCCCCCGGAGGAGCGGATCAGCCGGCGGACCTGCGACAGCCGCGCCTCGGCCTCGGCGCGGGCGGTCGTGGCGACGATCATCTGGGCGTTCAGTGCCGAAATCTGCTGCGAGACCAGCGTCCCGCCGGTACCCTCGAGCAGCCCGAACTGATTGCGGTACGCCTCGACCGCGTGGTCGGACTCTCCGACCTTAGTGCGCAGTTCCTCGATCTTGTTGTTCAGCCAGAGGGTGGCCTTGCGGGTTGCTTCGTATTTGGCCTCGAGTTGGTCGAGGATGTAGGTGTCGGCGACAAGACTGGCGATTTCGGCGGCCAGTTCGGGGTTTTCGGAAGTGAACTGGATCGAAATCACCCGCGATCCCGGCAACGGGAAAGTCTCCAGCCCCTCGATAAACTTGTCGATGACGGCCACCCGCTCCCTGGCCCTGAGCTTGTCCTCGGGGATCGGTTCCACCTCGCCGAGACCGAACAACGCCCTCACTTTCGGATCGGAAAGATACTTCTTGATGCTGAAAAGCTCCGCGAGCTCGCTTTTCGGCTTGAGGGCTTCGTTGAACTCCGGTTCGAGGTCGAGCTTCAACTGATCGACGACCTTTTCGGCGAGATCGCGCGAGCCGATGATCGAGATTTCGCTGCGGATCGTCTCCGCATCCGGCGACAGACTGGTCAGCACAGACTTCAGATCGGCGAGGATCTCCTCGCGGGGCTCGATGATCAGCGTGGTCTTTGCGGTGTACCGGGGCGAGATGCTGAAAAGCAGAATACCGGTCAGAGCCGTGACCAGGAGCACGGTGCAGATCAGCACCCATTTGCGGATCAAGATCTTGCGAAAAATGTCTCGAAAATTAACCTCTCGAGCCGCCGCGGAAAGCGGCCGGAAAGGACGTTCTTCATCCATGATCCGTGTCATGCCGATATCGTTCATTGCTTTATTCATAGCATTTCCAGAGAGGTTATGCCTGATGCCTGGCGGTTTTGCACGCGGTTCTGCCGCTGGGTATACTTTGCTGTCGGAATGATTGAGAAACCGTTTCCATTTTCCGTAGCGTTCGGTCTTTTCACGCCACGATTGCGTGGGTTTCCCGTCAACGGCCGATTGGCGGACCGGGATCACACGGTATATCCGTCCGGTCCGGCGTGCCGGTGACATATTCTCATCGCCATTCACGGCAAAAATTTGACATAGTCGGGAACGTGGACAGCCTCTCAGGCGCGCCGACCGCTCTCCGTTCCCGGGCGCACACCGACGGCGCACGCTTGCCCATTCGGATTTCTAGCACCGATCCATTAATTTCTCGTTAACCTCCGATTAACCACTCAGATAGGTTGGCGTGCCGGAAGTTCGAGTGTGTCGTCGTTGCGGCGGCCGCGCGCCGGCGGCCGCCGATATGCTATGGTGGTTACCGACGGGATCGGCGGCAACGGTCGGGGATCTTCCCGACGGACACGAGGGAGGCGGATCGATGGCGGCGCCCAAACGCCAGACCACGCCGCGGGACGGGGAACTTGCGGCGAGGATCGTCGATACGGCGATCGCCATCGCCGAGGAGGAGGGCTGGGACAACGTCCGGCTGCGCCGGGTCGCCGACGCGCTCGGCATCACCCTGGCCGATCTCGGCCGGCACTTCCGCGACCTCGACGCCGTCGCCGACGCCTGGTTCGGCCGCGCTCGTGCGGCGATGCTGGCGCCGCTGGAGCCGGAGTTCGCCGCGCTGCCGGCGCGCGAGCGGCTGAAGATCCTGATCTGGCGGTGGTTCGACGCGCTGGCCCCGCACCGCGAGGTCACCGTCCAGATGCTACGGACCAAGACGTGGCCGTATCATCCCCACCACTGGGCGCCGATGATCTTCAACCTGTCGCGGACCATCCAGTGGCTGCGCGACGCCGCCGGCCTTGACGCCGGCGGACGCCGCCGCCAGTTGGAGGAGATCGGCCTCACCGGGCTGTTCCTCGCCACCCTCGCGGTGTGGGCGCGCGACGACACCCTCGGCCAGGAACGCACCCGCCGTTTCCTCGACCGCCGCCTCGCCCGCGCCGACATGCTGATGGCGCTGGCCCGCGGGCGGAAAAGGCGGGAGCCGCAAACGGATTAGGCCGGAGCGATCGGGGGGAGCGATGAACGGGAGAGAAACGGTCGACGTAGGCGACCTTCTCGGCTCGGTCAACACCGCGTCGGGCCATTGCCGCGCTCTCTATCTGTTCGTGCTTTTGGTGGCGCTCTACGTGGTGCTGCTCGTCGGCTCGACCACCGACGAGCAGCTTTTGGTGGGAAGTGCCATCACCCTGCCGCTGATCAACGTCGGGCTTCCCATCGTCGGCGTTTACGTGGTCGTCCCGCCGTTGTTCGTGCTGGTCCATTTCAACCTGTTGCTGCAATTTTACGTGCTGTCGCGCAAGGTCTTCGACCTGGACGAGGTGATCGCCACCGGCACCGACGAAAGACGGGTGGATTCCTTTCCGTTCAGTCAGATGCTGATCGGACACAATCACCCGGCGGCGATCAAGGCCCTGCTCGCTCTCATCGTGTTCTGGGCCATCGTCGTTATTCCGCTGATCGTGCTGACGGCGGTGCAGATCCGGTTCCTGCCCTATCACAGCGACCCGATCTCCAGCTTCCACGCCGCGCTGTTGGTGATCGACGTGGCGATGTGCTGGTGGTTCTGGCCCCGGATGGTCAGCCGCCGCGGGCGGTTCGGCGACTGGTTCGAGGAGGCGCGAGAGAGGGTGCGGAGATGGGGGCCGGCCCTGGTCAACGGAGTGATGTCCCTGGCTCTCGTTTTCCTCGCCGTTTTCGTCTTCGTCGTGCCGGGTGGCCGGTTGGAGATCTGGGTGCCCCTGCTCGCCCGGATCAACCTCCTGGATCGGCTCGATTGGGCTGGCAACAGGTTTCGCTACCTCGACGCGGCGGAGGCGCTTCTGGTTCGGGAAGATGTCGCGGCCGAGGTTCTGGCCGCTTTTGCCGACAAGGGCGGGGCGGCGGTGGAACAGGCGCGCGTCAGATTTTCAAAGGGACTGGACCTGAGGGGCCGTGATCTCAGAGGCGCAAATCTAAGAGCGGCTCGTCTTTATAATGTCGACCTCCGCGGGGAAGATACGCGCCTTGATGGTGCTAACCTTTCTGGCGCGCAGCTCGAAGGTTCAAAGTTGACGCAGGCCCAGCTCCAGGACGCGGATCTGCAGGAGGCCAACCTCCAGGGCGCGGATTTGCGAGGAGTCAATCTCCAGAACGCGGATTTGATGCACGCCAACCTCCAGGGCGCGGATTTGTTGCACGCCAACCTCCAGGTCGCGGATTTGTCGGGCGCCGAACTCCAGGGCGCGAATTTGTGGGGAGCCAAGCTCCAGGGGGCGAATTTGAATGGAGCCAATTTCCAG
>JAUXFS010000374.1 GCA_030622775.1 Rhodospirillales bacterium
CAGCAGGGCCAAGCCGTTTCGAACCATCTCGCCATCTTCAGCGACTTTGACTTTCAAGGGGGAATGAGAATCCAGGCGGTCGCCGCGGCAATCGACGAGGCGCTAGCCTGTAAGCGCGAAGGGGTGGCGCGGACGATCCTGTTCACCCTTTCCGGCCACGGTCATTTCGACATGGGCGCTTACGCCGACTATGTTGGCGGCAAACTCGTCGATCAACCCTACGAGGAGCGGGCGCTTGCCGAGTCGATCGAGGCGTTGCCCGACGTAGCGGCCGAGTAGCACGTACGACCTGACTGACGACCGAGGGGGAGCCGTGACCATTCCTTTGATCCAGCCGTTCGCGGCGTTGAGGCCGGCCGCGGGGCGCGGCCAGGACGTGGCCGCCAGGCCCTATGACGTGCTCGCCTTCGACGAGGCCGTGGCCGGCGCCGACGGCCGGCCGTGGAGCTTTCTCCATGTCTCTCGCGCCGAGATCGATCTCGCCCCAGGCGCCGATCCCTACGCCGACGGGGTCTATGCCAAGGCGGCCGAGAACCTGGCGCGGATGGTCGAGGCCGGGGTGCTGATCCGCGAGGCCGGACGGCGCTACTACGTCTGGCGGATGACCATGGGCGAGCATGTCCAGACCGGCATCGCCGCCGCCGCCTCGATTCCCGCCTACGAAAGCAACCGGATCCGCCGGCACGAACTCACCCGTCCCGACAAGGAGACCGACCGCACCCGCCAGATCGAGGCGGTGGGCGCCCACACCGGCCCGGTGCTGGTCGCCTATCCCGACGACGCCGGGGTCGCCGCCGTGCTGGCGCGGGTGTCCGCCGGCGACGCCGACCTCGAGGCGGTCACCGACGACGGCACCCGCCACCAGATCTGGGTCGTCGCCGACGAGGCGACCATCGACGATCTTACCCGGCGGTTCGAGGCGATGGACGGCATCTACATCGCCGACGGCCATCACCGCTCCGCCGCCGCCGCCCGGGTCGCCGAGAACCGCCGCCTGGCCGACCCCGGCCAACCGGAAGGCGCGGCGTGGGAGACGTTCCTCACCGTCTGCTTCCCTGCGAGCGAGGTGGTGATCCTCGACTACAACCGGGTCGTCCGCGACCTCAACGGCTTGGCGCCAAGCGCTTTTCTGAGCATGGTCCACACCCGGTTCGTGGTCGGCGAGACCGAGGGTCCCGCCCGCCCGCCCGCCCGGGGCATGTTCGGCATGTATCTCGGCGGCCAGTGGTACCAGTTGATGCTCAAGGACCCGCCCGCGGCCGACGCCGGCCCGGTCGAGCGCCTCGACATCAGCCTGCTCTCCGATCGGCTGCTCACCCCCGCCCTCGGCATCGGCGACCCCCGCCTCGACAAGCGCATCGACTTCGTCGGCGGCGGCCGCGGCCTCGAGGCGCTGGCGCGCCGCGTCGATTCGGGCGAATGGGCGGTCGCGTTCGCCCTCTATCCGACCGCGCTCGCCGATCTGATGGCGGTCGCCGACGCCGGCGAGGTGATGCCGCCCAAGTCCACCTGGTTCGAGCCCAAGCTCGCCGACGGCCTGCTGTCGCTGCCCCTCGACTAACGGAACAACCCAGACATGCCCCATTTGGGTTATTTGCTTGCTGCGTCCTTGCTCCGTCCGGTGCCGATTCGGACGTGGTTTCTTCCCCGTTTGTACCCTCGCGGTCGACAGGGTTCATGGGTCCAGGCGCTACGGATGGGTTTTTGTTTATCGGTGAGCAGGGGTTTTCAACGGGCCACGTCAACCCAACATGTTCGGCAACGGATTTCGAGAGGAAGGATGATGAGACACATGCGCTTTATCAAGCTGGCGGCGGTGCTTGCGGTGGCGGGCGGCGTCGCGGCGGTGGACGCCCGCGCCGACCTCGAGGTGCAAGTGGCGGGCGGTGCCGGCGACTACACCGGCGGCTCCCATCGCTGCGAGTCGGCGGTGGCGGGGATCCTGCAGCAGCACGGCCTGAATATGAGCGATATGAGCGACGTCCGCTGGTACACGGATCGCTTCGCCCGGGAAGGAGGGGATAGCGGTCCGGTCGACACCTATCGCTTCTACGGCCGGCCGCCATCGTGCGCCAAAGGTTCGGTGGCGGTCACGATGGGTTCGACCTGCGGGGTCCAGAACGTGCGGACGCGGGGCGGCTGCGAGGTCGCCGGCATAACCTGCTAGGGCCTGTCAGGATTGACGGCATCCCTATCCTGTCGCGCCGCCTGGATCGGCGGGCAGGGGACGTCGCCGTAGGAGCAGAAGACGCAGCAGTCGCCCGAGTGCGGCCGTAGCACCGCGCCGCAGCCCTTGCAGTCGTAGAAGAACTGACAAGCGTCGGTCGGCATCGTCTCGGTTTCCCGGTGACCGCATTGCGGGCAGGTGATGGTCGAGGCCGGCGCGATCATGTCTTCCGTCTCCTTTGCAGGATCGCGTACGCGGTCACGGCAAGGAACAGCACCAGCGCCGGCAACAGCACGTAATCCAACCACCCCAGCCACGCCGAAAGCCCGACGACACCCAACAACACGATGAGCACCGGTGTAAAGCAGCACACGGCGACGATCAGCGTGCCGATGATTCCGGTTCGTAAGAGAGTCCTGTCGTTCATCGTTCATGCCCTTCCACCACAGGTCCTTCAGTGACAATATGGGACCTGTAGTCCCTACAGGTTCAAGAGGTGAACGCGATGAACGGGATCACGAATGCGCGACCGCCCGGACTCGCCATAGGCGCGCTTTCGCGGCTAACCGAGTGCAACATCGAGACCATCCGCTATTACGAACGGGTCGGGATCCTGCCGCGCCCGCCGCGCACCGGCGGCGGGCATCGGGTCTACGATCGGGAGCACCTGAAACGGCTGGTGTTCGTCCGCCGTGCGCGGGAACTCGGGTTCAGCCTGAAGGAAATCCGCGGCCTGCTGGGTCTGGTCGACGGCGGCGAGTATACCTGCGACGAGGTCCGGGCCGTCGCCGAGCAACATCTCGACGCCATCCGCGCCAAGATCGCCGACCTTCGCCGGCTGGAAGCGACCATGGCCGACATGGTGGCGCACTGCGACCGCGGCACCATGCCCGACTGCCCGCTGATCGACGCCCTGTTCGGTTAGGGGTTGTTCACGCCTTTCCCGCGCCGCCGTTAACGAAGTCTTAACCTTTCGAGGCCGAGAATCACCGGTGTACCCCGTGGGTCGGACGAACTCTGGCGTGAGCGCCGTCAACCGGAGCATTGAAAACATGTGCAGAATTACCGCCTCCCTGCTCGCCCTCGTGATTCTAGCGGCTTGCACCGCCGAGGTAAAAGGTCCCAAGGTCGAAATCACCCCACCGGAGATCGTGATAAAATCCGAGACCGCGTCCACCGCCGACTTCTGCCCACCGGGCCAGGCGAAAAAAGCCAACTGCTCCAACACCCGCTTCTGCCCTCCCGGTCAGGCCAAGAAGGGCCGCTGCTAATCGCCACCCGA
>JAUXFS010000079.1 GCA_030622775.1 Rhodospirillales bacterium
GGAGGCACCCCCTCGGTCCTGTCCAGCGCCGGGGCGCGGTACGAACCCGCCACCGACAGCTGGACCCCGGCCTCGGTGGGGGTCGATCTCCCGGCGTCGCGATCAGGCTCATCTCCTTGACGCCTGAGAGCGCGAGCTGAAGGGTGCGCGGGATCGGCGTCGCGGTCAGGGTCAGCACGTGGACGTCGGCCTTGAGTTTCTTCAGCTTCTCCTTGTGGGCGACACCGAAGTGCTGCTCCTCGTCGACGACGAGCAGCCCGAGGTCGCGGAACCGGACATCCCGGGCCATCAACGCATGGGTGCCGATGACAATGTCGATGGTGCCGTCGGCGAGCCCGGCCTTGACCGCCTTCGTCTCTTTCGCCGTCACCAGCCGCGACAGCTCCCCGATGCGGATCGGATAGCCCTTGAACCGCTCCTGAAAGGTCCGGGTGTGCTGGCGCGATAGCAACGTGGTCGGCGTCACCACCGCCACCTGGGTGCCTTCCATGGCGGTGACGAAGGCGGCGCGCAGCGCGACCTCGGTCTTGCCGAAGCCGACGTCGCCGCAGATCAGACGGTCGGCCGGCCGGCCCGCGGTGAGGTCGTCGAGGACATCGGCGATCGCCTTCGCCTGGTCCTCGGTCTCGGCGTAGGGAAAGCGGGCGCAGAACTCGTCGAACAGGCCTTCCGCCGCCGCTAGCACCGGCGCCGGCCTGAGCGCCCGGGCGGCGGCGACGTTGATCAGCTCGCCGGCCATTTCGCGGATCCGCGTCTTCAGGCGTGCCTTGCGCGCCTGCCAGGCTGCCCCGCCGAGCCGGTCGAGCGGAACCCCCTCGCTTTCCGACCCGTAGCGGCTGTTCACCTCGATGTTCTCCACCGGCAGGTAGAGCTTGTTGTCGCCGGCGTAAATGATCCGCAGGCAATCGTGGGGCGCGCCGTCGACGGCGATCGTCTCCAGCCGGTCGTAACGGCCGATGCCGTGGTCGACGTGGACGACGAGATCGCCGGGATCCAGCGACGAGGCCTCGGTCAGGAAGTTCTCCGCCCGCCCCCGCCGCGCCGCGCGCCGGGTCATCCGGTCGCCGAGGATGTCCTGTTCGGTAATGACCGCAAGGTCCGGCGTGGTGAAGCCCCGGTCCTGGTTGAGGACCGCCAGCGCCAACGTCGTTCCCTTGATCTTTCCGACCCCGGCCCAGCTTTCCGCCGGGGCAACGCCGGTGATCTCGTGCTCGCCCAAAACCGAGGCCAGGCGATCGCGGGAGCCGCGGCTGACCGCGGCGATCATCACCCGGCGGCCACGGCGCCGGTAGTCGGCCAGCCGTTGGGCGAGGACGTCGAAGACGTTGACGTCGGGTCGGACCCGGGCTTCGGAAAAATCGACGCCCGGTCGCCCGCCGGCATCGACGGCCTCGGGCGCGTCCTCGGGCGCGGCGAACGGCGACAGCCGCCCGACCGCCCGCTCGGCCAGTCGCGCGTCCCAATCGTCCCGGTCGAGAAACATCCGCTCCGGCGGCACCGGGTTGTAGCGCGAGCCCATCGCCGCGAACTTGCCGGCATTGACGTCGCGACGCGCCTGGTAGTAGTCGGCGATCAGCTCGAAGCGGGCGTCACACGCCTTCTCCGCCTGATGATCGAGGATCACCGCCGCCTCGGGGACGTAATCGAACAGCGTGTCCAGGTTGGAGTGATACAGCGGCAGCCAGTGCTCCATGCCGACGTAGCGGCGGCCGGCGGACACCGCCGCGTAGAGCGGATCGCCGCCGCGAACGGCGCCGAACAACCCCCGATAGGCGGAGCGGAACAACGCCACCGACGCGTCGTCCAGCCGAACCTCGCTCACCGGCCTGATGACGAACGAGTCGAGCTTGGCCGTGGTCCGCTGGGTCGCGGAATCGAACGACCGGATGCCGTCCAATTCGTCACCGAAGAAGTCGAGGCGCAGCGGCTGGCCATAGGCCGGCGGGAAAAGATCGACGATGCCGCCGCGTACCGCGAATTCGCCCGGTTCCATCACCGTCTCGGCGCGGACGTAGCCGTTGCGGACCAGAAAGGCGATCAACGCCTCGGGATCGAGCCTGTCGCCGCGTGCCGCGGCCAAACTGGCGCCGGTCAGCGCCTGGCGCGGCGGCACCTTCTGCAGCAACGCCGACACCGTCGTCAGCACCACCCTGCCCTTCGCCCCTTTTTTGGCCGCTTTCCCGGCCCCCTCTCGGGCCTCGATCAACCGGGTCAGGGTATCGATGCGCCGGCTGACGATCTCGGTATTGGGCGATACCCGGTCGTAGGGCAGGCAATCCCAGGCCGGGAACTCCAAACGCTCCAGCCCGGGAGCGAAGAAGGCCAGCCCCTCGGCCATCCGCGCCAGGCGAACGTCGTCGCGGGCGACGAACAGCAAGCCGCCGCCGACGCTCCCCGCAAGCCCGCCGAGCACCAGCGCGTCATAGCCTTCGGGCGCGCCGCAGATCAGCGTCCGGCCGGGAGACGATAGCTTTTGTTGAATTGATATCAAAAGGCTACGTGATATATTTGAAGTTCAGCAACAAGTGCATGACCGGGTGATCGAGTTCCGGCGGCACCGGTTCCCGGCCCATCACCCAGTTGTGGAGATCGATGTCGTTGTTGTCCATCAGCAGCGACTCGAACCAGACCACGTCGTCATCGCTCATCGACTCCAGATTGCGTTCGGCGAAGGCGCCGAACAGAAGATCGTTCTCCTTCATTCCGGTGTGATGACAGCGAAAAAAGACGCGCTTTCGTAACTTATCCACGGGCTCGACCACCGGTTTTCATTTATGACCGGCTTCAGGGTATAAGTTCCCCCGCTCCTTCTGTCAGCCACTTCGTTGCCCGATGCGTCCGGAAATTCTCTACCCGCTGTTTGCTCCGCTGCGCTCCCTCCCCGGCGCCGGGCCGCGCATTGCCCAGTTGCTCGAGCGTTTGGTCGGCCCGCGGGTGGTCCATCTGTTGTGGCACCTGCCGTCGGGGCTGATCGACCGCCGCTACGCGCCCAAGGTCGCGGATGCCCGCGCCGGAGTGGTGGCGACGCTCACGGTCCGGGTCGATGTCCACCAGCCGCCGTCGCGCTCCCGCTCCCGCCAACCCTACAAGGTCCGATGCTCCGACGACACCGGCGACCTGGTGCTGGTGTTCTTTCACGCCCGTTCCGACTACCTGGAGAAGGTGCTGCCGGTCGGCGCGGTGCGGGTGGTCAGCGGTGTCGTCGAACGCTACGGCCAGGAACTGCAAATGACCCACCCCGATCACATCGCCGGCGAAAGCGATCGGGACCGTTTGTTGACGGTGGAGCCGGTCTATCCGTTGACCGCCGGACTGGCGAGCAAACGGCTCGGTCAGTTGATCCGCGCGTCGTTGGAGCGGACGCCGGACCTCGACGAATGGCTCGATCCGGCATTCTTCGCCCGCCAGGGGTGGAAGCCCTGGCGGGGGGCGCTCGAACAGGCACACGCCCCCGAGGGCGAGGGCGACCTGACGCCTTCGGCGCCGGCGCGGGCGCGGCTGGCCTTCGACGAACTGCTGGCCAACCAACTGGCGCTGGCCATGGTGCGCCGGCACATGCACCAGGTCAGGGGCCGCGCCGTCCGGTCGGAGGGCCGGCTCGGGCAACGGGCGTTGGACTCTCTGTCGTTCACCCTGACCGATTCACAACAATGCGCGGTGGCCGAGGTCACCAACGACATGGCGACCGACGAGCGCATGTTGAGGTTGCTTCAGGGCGATGTCGGCAGCGGCAAGACAGTCGTCGCCGTGCTGGCCATGCTCAACGCCGTCGAAAGCGGCGCCCAGGCCGCGTTGATGGCGCCGACCGAGATCCTCGCCCGTCAGCATTTCGCCACCATCGAACCGTTGGCGGCGGCCGCCGGGATACCACTGGCATTGCTGACCGGCAGGGAAAAGGGGAAGTCCCGCGAAAAGATCCTGAAGGCTCTCGCCGACGGGGAAACCCCGATGATCGTCGGAACCCACGCGCTGTTCCAGGAAGCGGTCACGTTCAAGGATCTGGCGCTGGCGGTCATCGACGAACAGCACCGCTTCGGTGTGCATCAGCGGCTGACCCTGGCGGCCAAGGGCCGGGCCGCGGACGTGCTGGTGATGACGGCGACGCCGATCCCGCGCACGCTGTTGCTGACGGCGTATGGCGACATGGACGTCTCCAGGTTGACGGAAAAACCGCCCGGGCGGCGGCCGGTGGATACCCGGGTGGTTCCCCTCGACCGCCTGGAGGACGTTGTCGCCGCCGTCGGGCGGGGTCTGGCGGGCGACGCCAAGGTCTACTGGGTCTGTCCGCTGGTCGAGGAATCCGAGGTCCTCGACGTGGCCGCCGCGGAGGACCGGTACCGACACCTGCACGGCATCTTCGGTGCTCGCGTCGGCGTGGTTCACGGCCGGATGCCGGGTACCGAAAAAGATGCGGCGATGGCCGCCTTCGCCGAAGGGTCCGTCGACCTGTTGGTCGCGACCACGGTCATCGAGGTCGGCGTCGACGTGGCCGCCGCGACGGTGATGGTGATCGAGCACGCCGAACGCTTCGGTCTCGCCCAACTCCACCAGTTACGCGGGCGCATCGGCAGGGGCACCGCCGCTTCCACGTGCTTGCTGGTCTATGCGCCGCCGCTGACCGAAGCCGCGCGGGCGAGGCTGGCGATCATGCGCGAGACCGAGGACGGCTTTCGCATCGCCGAGGAGGACCTGAGGCTGCGCGGCGCCGGGGAACTGCTCGGTGTCCGCCAAAGCGGTCAGCCGGTCTTCCGCGTCGCCGATCTCGCCCATCATGGAGATCTCCTGGCCGCGGCCCGCGACGACGCCCGACTGATCCTCGAGCGCGATCCCGGCCTGGAGACGGCGCGGGGCAAGGCGCTGCGCACCCTGCTCTATCTGTTCGAGCGAGACGCGGCGGTTCAGTACCTGCGTTCGGGATAGCTTGGCCGTGCCGATCGGGCTACGGACTCTTAGGGGTTGTTCCCGACCCCATCGCCACTGTCGTCCTCCGCGTTGCCATTGTCGGCCACCAGCAGCTTCGGTTCCGGTTCTCCCGCTTCTTCCCGACGGTTCGGAGGGGTGATGATGCCGGCCGAGATCACCATCTTGATCGCCTCTTCGACCGTCATCGCGAGAGGCACCAAGTCCCGCCTGGGAACGAACAACAGGAACCCCGATGTCGGGTTGGGGGTGGTTGGCAGGAAGACATTGACCGTTTGCTCGTCGGTAAGGTTCTGCACCTCGCCTTCGGTGCGCCCGGTGATGAAGGCGATCGCCCACATGCCCCGACGCGGATATTCGACGAGGACCGCCTGCCTGAACGCCGTCGACTGCTGGGCGAGCACCGTTTCGATGATCTGCTTGAGGGCGCCGTAGACGCTGCGGACCACCGGCATCTGGGCGAGGACACCCTCGTAGAATTGCATGACCATCCGGCCGAAAAAGCCGGCGGTCAACGCCCCGATCAGGGTCAGCGCGACGACGACGATGACCAATCCCAACCCCGGCAGGGCGAACGGAAGATACTCGGCGGGGTTGTATTTGGCCGGAATGAGCGGAGTGACTTTCGAATCGACGAAGGTCACGAACAACCAAGCCAGATAGAAGGTGATCGAGATCGGCGCGGTGATCAGAATCCCGGCGAAAAAGTAGGCTCGCAACCGGGCGGCGGGCCCCATGTGACGCTCGGGGTGCTTCCCCGACGGGGATCCGGCTTCATCCGAAGGTTGTTGTTGGCCCGCATCGTCGTTCATAGGTATAGAATTGATCAGCGGATCGCCAAAAGCAAGAGCTTCACTCGGCGAAAAAACCGATCAAATCCGCCAGGGTGTCCTCCGGCGCCTCTTCCGCAAGAAAATGGCCGCATCGCAGCTTGCGGCCGCGCACGTCGGAGGCCCGCTCGCGCCAGGTGGCGAGCACGTCGAAGTGCCGCTCCATCAGGCCTTTCTCGCCCCACAACGCCAGCAACGGGCACTCGACCTTGCGGTCCATGTCGGCCTCGTCATGGTCGAGGTCGATGCTGGCGGCGGCGCGGTAATCCTCGCACGAGGCATGGATGCACGCCGGATCGCCGAAACAGCGCAGGTATTCGGCCAAGGCCTCTTCGGTGAAAGCCTCCATGCCGCCGCCCCACTGGTTCAACTTCGTCCTGAGGTAGTACGCCGGGTCATGGCCGATGAGGGTTTCCGGCAGGCCGTGGCCCTGGATGAGAAAGAACCAGTGGTAGTAGCCGGTGGCGACCTCCTGGTCGACGGTCGAAAAGATCTTGTGGGTGGGCACGATGTCGAGGACCGCCAGCTTCTCGACCTTGCCGGGATGGTCGAGGGCCATCCGATGACCGACCCGGCCGCCGCGATCGTGACCGGCGACCGAGAACGTCTCGAAGCCGAGCGCCGCCATCACCTCGACCTGATCGCGGGCGGTGGTTCGTTTCGAGTACGCCGCGTGGTCGGGGTCCGAGGGCGGTTTGCCGCTGTCGCCATAGCCCCTGAGATCGGTGGCGACCACGGTGAACCGCTCGGCGAGCCGGGGTGCGATCTTGTGCCAGATGACGTGGGTCTGGGGATAGCCGTGCAACAACAGCAACGGCGGACCGGAGCCGCCGTGAACGGTGTGGATCGCCGTCCCGCCGGCGTCGATGTCGACCGTGGTGAATCCCTCGAACATGTGGCGCCCCTCCCCGGCTTTATCGCGGCTTTCGGCCGGTCCTTGTCCGACAGGGTAGCCGAGGCCACTCACCATCACCTAAACTTTTCCATGATCGCCGCGAAAGCGGTTCGTCCGGAGTTTGGCCATTGACCCGTGAATACCCGAACCAGCCGTTGATCGGCGTCGGCGTCATCGTCTGGCGTGACGACACGGTGCTGCTGATCCGAAGGGGCAAGCCCCCCCGCCAGGGCCAGTGGAGCCTGCCGGGCGGTCTTCAGAAGCTGGGCGAGACGGTGTTCGAGGCCGCTCGCCGCGAGGTGATGGAGGAAACGGGGGTGGAAATCCGGGTGCTGGAACTGACCGACGTGGTCGACCTGATCGAACGGGACGACGACGGACGGGTGCGCTATCACTATACCCTGGTCGACGTCGTCGCCGGCTGGCTGCGCGGCGAGGCGGCGCCGGGATCCGACGCGGCCGAGGTGGCGTGGGCCGGCCTCGAGGCGCTGCCCCGATACCGGTTGTGGTCCGAGACCGAGCGGGTGATCCGGCGGGCGCACCAAAGCTGGCGGGAGGCGGGTTGGCCGCGGAACAAAGACACGCCGGGGCGGAATTAGGCAGTGTCGCCACCGGCGACCGCTTACCACCCTTCAATTTGCCCAGGCCTCCCAAAGCCTTGGGATTTTGCCGAAGCCTGCGATGCAGCGTCGCAGGAA
>JAUXFS010000326.1 GCA_030622775.1 Rhodospirillales bacterium
CGGGCGATGGCGACGCGCTGGCGCTGGCCGCCGGAGAACTCGTGGGGATAGCGGTCCCGGACCTCGGGATCGAGGCCGACCTCCTCGAGCGCCCGGCCGATCAGTTCGCGGCGTTGGTCCGCCGTGCCGCCGAGGCGATGGATCTTCAGCCCCTCCTCGACGATCTGGCCCACCGACATCCGTGGACTGAGGCTGCCGAACGGATCCTGAAAGACAATCTGCATCCGCCGGCGCAGCGGCCGCAGCGCCTTCCACGACAGCCCCTGCAGGTCGCGGCCCTCGAAGACGATCGCGCCTTCGCTCCGCTGCAGCCGGATCAGCGCCCGGCCGAGGGTGGTCTTGCCCGATCCGCTCTCGCCGACGACGCCGAGGGTGTGGCCCTGGCGCACCGTCAGGGTGATCCCGTCGACCGCCTTGATGTGGTCGACGGTGCGGCGCAGCACCCCGCGCTTGATCGGGAACCAAACCCTAGCGTCGGTGGACTGGATGATCGCCGCCGCGTCCGCCGGCCCCGGCTCGGGCCGGCCCTTGGGTTCGGAAGCGAGCAGGCGCCGGGTGTACGGGTGCTCCGGCCGCTCGAAAATCTGCTCGACCGAGCCCTTCTCGACGATCTCTCCGTCGGTCATCACGCACACCCGTTCCGCCATCTGGCGGACGATGCCGAGATCGTGGGTGATCAGCAGAAGCGCCATGTGCAACTCGGCCTGCAGGTCCCTGAGCAACTTGAGGATCTGCGCCTGGATGGTGACGTCGAGCGCGGTGGTCGGCTCGTCGGCGATCAGCAGCGCCGGCTCGTTGGCCAGCGCCATCGCGATCATCACCCGTTGCTGCTGGCCGCCGGAGAACTCGTGGGGAAGCGCGCCCATGCGGCTCTCCGCCTCCGGCAGCCCGACCAGGTGCAGCAGTTCCACCACCCGTTCGCGGGCCCGCCGCCGGTTCATTCCCTTGTGCAGGATCAGCGTCTCGGCGATCTGCTTCTCGATGGAGTGGAGCGGGTTGAGCGAGGTCAGCGGCTCCTGGAAGATCATCGTCATCCGGTTGCCGCGAAGGTCGCGGATGCGCGCCGGCGGCGCCGTCAATATTTCCTCGCCGTCGAACCGGATCGAACCGCCCGGATGCCAGGCCATCGGATAGGGCAGCAGCCGCATCGCGCTCAGCGCGGTGACCGACTTGCCCGACCCGCTTTCGCCGACCAGCGCCACCGTCTCCGCGGCGCCGATATCGAACGAGGCCTTGCGGACCGCCTTGACCTCGCGGGCACCGCGGCCGAAGGAAACCGAGAGGTCTTTGATTTCCAGGAGCGGGGTGGCGCGCATCACTCTCTCCCCTGCCCGTCGGCGCCGGCCGAAGCGGGCGCGAGGGCGGCGGCCGCCGTCTCCGCCACCACCGGCATGTCGGCGAAGCTCTTCCTCGGATCGAAGGCGTCGCGCACCGCCTCGCCGATGAAGATCAACAGCGACAGCATCATCGCGATGACGAAGAACCCGGTGAGCGCCAGCCACGGCGCCTGCAGATTGGCCTTGCCCTGGGCCAGCAATTCGCCGAGAGAGGCCGAACCGGGCGGCAACCCGATGCCGAGGAAGTCGAGACCGGTCAGCGCGGTGACCGAGCCGGCGAGGATGAACGGCACGAAGGTGATCGTCGCCACCATCGCGTTGGGCAGCACGTGGCGGAACATGATGACGATGTTGGGCGCGCCCAGCGCCCGCGCCGCCCGCACGTAGTCGAGGTTGCGGGCGCGCAGGAACTCCGCCCGGACGACGCCGACGAAGCCCATCCACTGGAACAAAAGCAGGATGCCGAGAAGCCACCAGAAGTTGGGCTCGACGATGCTCGCCAGGATGATCAGCACGTAGAGCGTCGGCACCGACGACCACACCTCGATGAACCGCTGGAACAACAGGTCGATCCAGCCGCCGAAGTAGCCCTGCACCGCACCGGCGGAAACGCCGACGACCGCCGAAACGACGGTCAGGGTGAACCCGAACAGCACCGAGATGCGGAAGCCGTAGATCGTCCGCGCGACCACGTCGCGGGCCTGATCGTCGGTGCCGAGCCAGTGCTCGGCGTCGGGGCGCGAAGGGGCCGGCAGCGGCAGATCCCAGGCGACGGATTGGTAGCCATACGGGATCGGCGGCATCAACATCCACCCTTTCTCGTCGATGAGCGCCCTGACCGCGGGATCGCTGTAGTCGGCCTCGGTCTCGAAGGCGCCGCCGAAGGTGGTCTCCGGATAGGCCTTGAAAATCGGCGTGTAGAGCCCGCCGTCGTAGTAGAGAAAGAACGGCTTGTCGTTGGCGATGAACTCGGCGAACAGGCTGACGACGAACAGCGCCAGAAAGATCCACAGCGACCAGAAGCCGCGGCGGTTGGCCTTGAAGTTGTCGATCCGCCGCCGGGTCAGCGGCGTTACGCCCACGCCGAGGAAACGGGGCCGCGGGCGGGGGCGCTCGGAACGGGGCGTCACCTCACACCTCCCGGCTCTCGAAATCGATGCGTGGATCGACGATCGTGTACATCAGATCGCCGACCAGGTTGAGCAACAGCCCGACCATGGAGAAGAAGTAGAGGGTGCCGAACATCAGCGGGTAGTCGCGGTTGAACGCCGCCTCGAAACCGAGGAGCCCCAACCCGTCCAGCGAGAAGATGATCTCGATGAACACGGTGCCGGTGAACAGGATGCCGACGAAGGCGCTGGGAAAGCCGGCGATGACGATCAGCATCGAGTTGCGGAAAACGTGCCCGTAGAGCACCTGGCGCTCGGTCAGGCCCTTGGAACGGGCGGTCATCACGTATTGCTGGCCGATCTGATCGAGAAACGAATTCTTGGTCAGCATGGTCAGGGTGGCGAAACCGCCGATCACCATGGCGATCACCGGAAGGGTGATATGCCAGAAGTAGTCGAGGATCCTCGCCGGCCACGACAACTCTTCCCAGTTCTCCGAGGTGAGGCCCCGGAGCGGGAACCAGTCGAGATAGCTGCCGCCGGCGAACACCACCAGCAACAGCACCGCGAACAAGAACGCCGGGATCGCGTTGCCGATCACCACGACGACGCTCGACCACACGTCGAGCCGCGAGCCATCGCGCACCGCCTTGGCGATGCCGAGCGGTATGGAGATGAGATACACCAGCAACGTCGTCCACAGGCCAAGCGAGATCGAAACCGGCATCTTGTCGAGCACCAGGTCGATGACCGACCGGTTGCGGAAATAGCTCTCGCCGAAATCGAAGACGATGTAGTTGCCCATCATCTGCAGGAACCGTTCGTGCAACGGCTTGTCGAAGCCGAACTGGCGTTCCAGCTCCTTGATGAATTCCGGGTCCAGGCCCTGGGCGCCGCGATATTTGCTGGCGCCGCCGGTACCGACCGCCGTGCGCGCCTGAAGCGTCTCGCCGGTGCCGGACCGGGTCACCCGCTCGGTGATCGCCGAGCCTTCGCCGGTCAGCTCGGCGATGACCTGCTCCACCGGTCCGCCGGGCGCGGTCTGAATGATCAAAAAGTTGATCACCATGATCGCCAGCAGCGTCGGGATGATCAGCAACAGGCGGCGGATGATATAGGCGGTCATTGGCTAGGGCCTGTGGACAATTAGGATAGCGCCGTGGCGGGATCGGATTTTCCCGCCGGCTAGGAGCGGACTGCGCCGTGTGGCAGGCCCCACACAAGCGGCCCGCGACGACGCGGGCGGGAAAATCCGACCCGTCCCGGAGGGATTGCTCCAGGATGGCGCGCGGTGAGGAGCGAGGATGAAGGACATGCGGCGCATATTCGAAGACGAGCGATGCGGCCGCGCGTCATCCTGGAGCAGTCCCTCCGGGGCGGGTCGGATTTTCCCGCCC
>JAUXFS010000530.1 GCA_030622775.1 Rhodospirillales bacterium
GGCACCGAAGCGGCGTCGGCACGCACCGCCGCTGCGGCGCTGAAACCGTTGGCGCAGTTGGTCACCCGGATCTTTTTGACCGCCCCCCGTTCGTCACCGGACACCGCCACCTTCAGGGTGAAGTCCAGCGGCTCGTTGTCCTTGGTCTCGAGATCGTCCGGCGTTTTGCCGACGCCAAGGTGGACGGTTTCGTCTTCCTGCTTGCCGAGATGGATCACCACCCATGTCGTGTTCTTCTGCTTCCGCGCCCGATGGGTTGCGGAAACGGCGATAACGTTGAGAGCGGGCTTGAGCGCCAATGGCACCGAGAAGCGCCGATCGTCGCCGAAGGCGACCGTCGTTTTGTCGATCTGGACCAGGGTGCCCTCCTGGGCGGTTCCCTGTAGCACCACCCTGGACTCGCTCATCACGCGGGGCAGCGGATCCAGATCGATCGGATCGAGCCAGGAAGGCGGCGCGCTCGTTCCCACCTGTTGCCATTCCGCGCCGTTCCAGCACTCCCAGGCCAACTCCAGATCGGCCGAAGGACGCACGCTCGTCGGCGATGGGCGCAAATGCGAGATGGCCATGCGGATGTCGAGATCGACCCTCGCACTGACCCGGGTGTTCGGGTTCCGGGCCTTGGAGAACGCCTCCGCGCTCGCCAGGTAGAGCACGTCGTCACGCTTCGGTTCCGCGCCGAACGGCGAAAAACCCTTGCTTGGATCGACCGGGGTGCCGTTGGCGAAGGCGAGTTCCGGTCGAAGGCTCGGCACGTCCGGGCCATCCGGACGCTTCAGGTCGATCTCGACCGAGATCCGGTTGACGCGCGGAAGTTCGCTCTTGCGCACCTTTCCGCCAACCGCCTCGGCGGAGGGGGTGATCGGTGATGTCAGCTTGCAGCGGAGCCAGCGGCTGGCCGTCGCGTTGACGGAATGGACGTCAAGCGCCGAGAACGGCCCGAACGCGACGGTGTTCTTACCGGTCTTGCCGAGACCCGAAGGTTTCGCCGGATCCCGGTTCCGCCAGTCGCCGCCGTCCCGGATCTGCCACTCGAGCTTGGCCCGGTCCCCGAGCTTCTTGCTCAGTTGAAAGATCACCCGCAGGGCCTTGACGTGTGAGTATCCGAACAGCTCGTCGTCGCCGATGTACAGGGTATGCTCTATCCGGCGATCGCCTTGAAACGCCGGCACGCCGGCCGGCGCCGATGACGTGATCAACGGGGTGCAATCCGTGTACATGTCGTGCTCGGGATCGCGGACGAAGATGCTGTCCAGCTTTGCCGCGGTAACCGTAAGCTCCTGCTCCGTTTCATAGATGACCGGAGCCTCCTCGCCTTCCCCGGGCGGCGCCGCCACCTGGGTGCCGGCGCGCACCACGGCGTCCTCGGGGCTTCCGGCGGCCAGCGAGAAGGTCAGCGGACCCCGCGCCGGCTGTGGCGGCAATGCCGATTCGCCGACGTAGTTCAGGAAGGCGAGGACGTTCTTCTCCGGGACTTTGTTGAGCCGCTGGATGATCAGCTCGCAGTATCGCGCGAATATGCCGATCAAGGCCGCGCTGGCGCCCTTCGGACGCCCGGTGTTCGAGTCGATCTCGTTCCACTCCGGCGCATAGATCCCCAACAGATCCTGAACCTGTCGGGAAATCTCCTTTGCCGTGCGCGAATCGATTTTTGGAGCGGTTTCCGCCATCACTCGCCGCTTCCTTCAAGGTAGAACGGGTAGACTAGGTTGAAGCGGTTGTTGGTCGACCGCACCCGGTAGTCGATCTCGATCAACAACTGGTCCGGCGCCTGTTCGCCGGCGCGCGCTTTTACGTCCAGGAGATCGATGCGTGGCTCCCATTGGACCAACGCCTCGCGCACCTCGCCGGCCACCCGCCCGGCGGTGCCAGGGCTGTTGACGGCGAACACCAGGTCGTGAATGCCGCAGCCGAAATCGGGGCGCATGACCCGTTCTCCGCGCGCGGTGGCGAGAATGATCCAGATCGCCTGGCGGATCTTCTCCTCATGCTGCGTTTCAATGGAAACGTTGCCGCCACCGTCGACACCAACGGGATAGCTCCACCCGACGCCCAGGAAACCGCTGTTCGCCATGATCTCCCCTTCATCCTCCGATGAATACGGTCCCGACCGCGACAACCGTACCAACCGGTGCGTCCGCGGGGTCGTTGCAGGTATCGGCGATATCGCCATTGCGGGCGGCGGATTTGCCGTTAATGAACACCGTTTGACTGCCGAGCTTTATCGTAGCCTTGTTGGCCGGCGTAGACTGGAACGCCGTGCCCGGTGGGGTCGGAATGTGCGGCGGCGTGTTGTCGGCGGTGCTGTCGACCGTCGCCGCCGGTAGTCCCATGATCTTGACGTCGGAACTGAGCGCCCCCCCGATAATCCCGGAGAAGGGATGGGGTAGGGGCGTGGGCACCGGCGGCCCCGGGGGGGCCGGCACCATCACGATATGGATGTCGACGGTGACGATCTGGTCACCTTGCTTGGCGGCCGGTAGGCCCATTGTCCGTGATCCCGCTCAGAGTCCGACCCGTAATGTATTGCGTGTTTTCAAAGCCTTGTGTTCGCGCCCCGGTGCGTCGAGCCGCCCTTGTGATGCTCCAGCATCACGGCGGCCA
>JAUXFS010000408.1 GCA_030622775.1 Rhodospirillales bacterium
CTTGGCCGATGCGGCGTTAATGTGGGGTAAAGGAGCGACCGGCCAGGGCGGAACGGGATCGCTGTCGATTCAGGAACACTAAATACATGGGGCGGATTGCTCTTGGACCAGCAGATATAGCGGTATACACGCTGAACGGGTTTAATGAAAAATTTATGCTCTTTTTTGTTGCATGGGACCGAATCTACTGCTACCTTTTAACGATCGTTAAGTTTGGTTAAACTACTTTTACGAGCACTGGGGGTTTTGATTATGCGTGTGCTACTCGTCGAAGACGACTTCTCGACGGCCCAGAGCATCGAAATGATGCTCAAGTCCGAAGGCATGGTGGTCGACGCCACCGATCTCGGCGAGGACGGCCTCGAAATCGGCAAGCTCTACGACTACGACATCATCATTCTCGACCTGATGCTCCCGGACATGGACGGGATGGAAGTGTTGCGCCGGCTGCGCCATTCCCGGGTCAAAACCCCGGTAATGATCCTCTCGGGGCTGTCCCAGGCCGAGAACAAGGTCAAGGGCCTCGGCAACGGCGCCGACGACTACCTGACCAAGCCGTTCGACAAGAGCGAGTTGGTCGCCCGCATCCACGCGATCATCCGCCGCTCCAAGGGGCATTCCCAGTCGGTCATCCACACCGGCCGGCTGGCGGTCAACCTGGCCGCGCGCACCGTCGACGTCGATGGCCGGCCGCTGCACCTGACCGGCAAGGAGTACGGCATCCTCGAGCTGTTGAGCCTGCGCAAGGGCACGACGCTGACCAAGGAGATGTTCCTCAATCACCTCTATGGCGGCATGGACGAACCCGAGTTGAAGATCGTCGACGTATTCATCTGCAAGCTGCGCAAGAAGCTGGCCGTCGCGACCTTCGGCGAAAGCTACATCGAGACGGTTTGGGGCCGGGGCTACGTCCTGCGCGAACCGGTCGTCGACCACGAACCGCTGAAGGCCGTCGTCAACGGCTGATCGCCACCCACGCGATTACGGTCGATCCCATCGGGCCGGGGCCAGCGGTTGACAAACAACCGCGGGCCCCGGCTTTTTCCATAGGCTCCGAGAGTCCGGCCGAAAATGGTGGGTGTGTTTCCAATTCATTGAAAACACACCCTATATTTCAGGCCGGACTTCGAGTTTGAGGATGCTCGGTGTCGAGGCGTTCAACAGCCTCGGCGATCCGCTGGACCGCTCTCGACACTCCGTCAGGACAATGGCTGAAGTCGAATGCGGCGCCCCGCGATCTACGCCGCGGACGCCTCGATGCTCGTGGCTCCGGGCATCACCGCCGAGAGACGGCATTCATCGGGGTGGACGTCATCGATCCGCAGCACCGTTCCCAGCCTTTCGGCGAGTTGGGCGGCGTAGTAGCCGTGAACCGTCCGCGTCGTCAGTTCGGCGGGAGAAACGTCCGGCCTGATCGCGGCGAGGAGGTCGCCGCCGAAGCCGGCATCGCGGCCGATGGCGCTCACCCGCGCCTCCAGATCCTGGCGGCGCTCGGCGAAACGAACCTCGACCCTGCCGCCCCGCGGTAGCCCGCCGGCGGCAAGAAGGACCTGACAGAGGACCAATCGGACGACGTCGAGCGGCCGTGGTGTCCGGGGATCAATGCCGGTGAGCGGCCAGTCCAGATCGACGCGTCCGCCGGCGAGCATGCCTTGCGCCAGATCCCGCGCCGCGGCAAGGCTCAGCACTCCGTCGGCGCCGCCGGCCAACCCGAAGGCGATCCGAAAGAACGCGAGCCGTTGGGTCACGTGCCGTCCGCTCGATGCGACCAGCGCGAGCGCGCCGGCGTCGCGCCCCTGCGCCTCGTCGAGAAACTCGACGCCGGCGTTGACCGCTCCCGCCGGCCCGACAAGATCATGACACAGTCGTGAACACATCAATTGGGCGACACGAAGGTCGATCCCGACAGCCGGGATCACCGATCCCACGCCCTGGTCGACGGCTCTCAGCGGTTCGTTCATCAGACCCAACCCCACCCGTGTGAACTGTCCAAGCACACACAGTCACTGCGTGCATAAATTGACGCTAACGCCCTTTTTACGGGTTTTCAATACATTAATATCTTATTTGGGGACAATTGACCGGTTTATGCTCTTTATAATTGCATTTTGCCAAATCATGGCGCCGGGCCAACCACTTTGAACGGGTTTCGCCATGACGACACAGCCGACAGAGAGCCGCGATGCCAACCCAACCGTTCCCCGAGCACCGGCGAACGGGGAACCGACGGAAGCGATTGCCACGGTCCGGGCGGACGCCGGCCAAACGATCGTTCTGCCCGAAGGTCTCTCGCCGATCGCGGCCGATTTCACCCGCGCCGGGGCGGACCTGATCCTGACGAGCGCCGACGGCACCCGCTTGGTGCTGCTCGGTTTCTTCGCTGCCGACCCGCCGCCGACGCTGCTCTCGGCCAGCGGCCTGAGGATGTCGGGCGAACTGGCGGCGGACCTGGCATGTTTCCCGCTGTCCGGCCAAGACGGGTTGGCGGGCAACGTGTCGGACGAGGGGCAGGTCGGTACCGTCGCCACCGTCGACGGAAAGGTCACGGTGATCCGCTCAGACGGAAGCCGCGAGCAGGCCCAGCCGGGGGACTCGCTGTTCTCGTGCGACATCCTGGAAACCGGAGAAGACGGCGCCGCCGCTCTCGCCCTGGGCGACGAAGACACCTTCGTCGTTGGAAACGGCGAACGCATGGCGGTGGTCGAGATGATGGCCTCCCCGTCCTCGCTACCCGACCCGCTGGCCGGCCCGCTACCCGGGGGATGCGGGTGCCGGAGCGACTTCGGCCTCCTCGGCGAACTGATCGCGCTGGAACCCGCGGGTTTCGACGATATCACCCAGGCCGCCGCGTTCGAGACCCGCGCCGGATCCGATTCTACCGAGCCCCAGACGCTGCCCGATGGGCTGATCCCGGTCGTCTACCATCCGTACCGCTACGAACGCCCCGCGGCGGATGGTTTGCTCGACCGATACGGCGATAACGGGCAAAACGACCGGGCGGCGAGCGCCTCGAACCCACCGGAACCGGATCGCGACCACGGTTCGGAACCGTTGATTTCCATCGTGACGGAAGCAAACGGCTCTTCGGCTGCCGGCGGCAACCATGGTGATCCGGGGGGGATCGGCCCCAACGTCCTGATCGGCGGCGAAGTCTCGACTTCGGCCGCGACCATCACAAAGACGCCTTCACCGCCTGGATCGCCGGCGGCGGTGTCCGCGGCGGCACAACCGTCGGCCGCA
>JAUXFS010000247.1 GCA_030622775.1 Rhodospirillales bacterium
CAGCCGCGACGGCGCCATGGAGGGCCCAAACGTGGAGGCGACTGTGGCGCTCGCCAAGAAGGTGTCGACGCCGGTGATCGCCTCCGGAGGCGTATCCTCGATGGATGATCTGGCGGCGCTGAAGCAGGCGGCAAAGGGTATCCTCGAGGGCGTTATCTGCGGCCGGGCGATCTATGACCGGCAGGTCGACCCGGCGGCGGCGGTCGCGCTTCTCGCCGGCGAGGGGCAATAAGGTTTAAGAATTAGGACATGCTCAAGGCCCGCATCATCCCATGTCTCGACGTCGACCGCGGCCGGGTCGTCAAGGGAGTCCGGTTCGTCGATCTGGTGGACGCCGGCGACCCGGTGGAGCAGGCGCGCGTCTACGACCAAGCCGGCGCCGACGAACTCTGCTTCCTCGATATCACCGCCAGTCACGAGGAGCGCGAAACCATCTACGATGTGGTCTCCCGTACCGCCGAGCAGTGCTTCATGCCGGTGACCGTCGGCGGTGGCGTCAGGACCATCGAAGACGTCCGGCGGCTTCTGCTCGCGGGCGCGGACAAGGTGTCGATCAACACCGCGGCGGTGCACAACCCCGAGTTCGTTCGCGAGGCGGCGGAGAAATTCGGCAGTCAATGCATCGTTGTTTCCGTGGACGCCAAATCGCTGGGCCCGGACAGGTTCGAAGTATTTACCCATGGCGGCCGGACGCAGACCGGCATCGACGCGGTCGAATGGTCGAAACGGATGGTTGCCAATGGCGCCGGCGAGATCCTGCTCACCTCGATGGACCGGGACGGGACCAAGATCGGTTTCGACATTCCGTTGACCCGGACCATCGCCGATGCGGTGACGGTGCCTGTCATCGCCTCCGGCGGCGTCGGTACTCTCGATCATTTGGTCGAGGGCATCAAGGAAGGCCACGCGACGGCCGTTCTCGCGGCCTCGATCTTTCATTTCGGCACCTATACCATCGCCGAAGCCAAGGCCCACATGCGGGCCGCCGGCGTGCCGGTTCGGATCGACAGGAGCACGTGATCGACGATGGGCGCGGAAATTCCTGACGGCCGGGTTCTGGAACGCCTTTTCGCGGTCATCGACAGCCGCCGCGGCGCCGACCCGCAAACCTCCTACACCGCCCGTCTGTTCGCCGAGGGCCGCGGCAAAATCGCCCGCAAGACCGGCGAGGAGGCGGTGGAGGTGATCGTCGCCGCGCTGAGCGACGGCCGTGAGCGGCTGGCGGCCGAAAGCGCCGATCTGCTGTATCATCTCTTGGTGCTGTGGTCGGATGCGGGGCTCGAACCGGCGGAGGTGTGGGCGGAGCTGGCCGGCCGTGAAGGTGTGTCCGGGATCGCCGAAAAGGCGGCTCGGGGCGAAAAAGACTGAAGACTGAAGACTGAAGAATGGAACCGAGAGCATGAGCTATGATGACGGCAACGTGTTCGCCAAAATTCTTCGTGGCGAGATCCCGTGCAGCAAGGTTTACGAGGATGACCACGCGCTGGCCTTCCATGACATCAGCGCGCAGACGCCCGTCCATGTGCTGGTGATCCCCAAGGGCCCCTATGTATCTCTTGACGACTTCACCGAAAAGGCGCCCGAGACGCTGGTGGCGGGGTTCTTCCGGGCCGTGGGGGAAACCGCCCGCCGCCTGGGCGTGGTCGAGAACGGCTATCGGATGCTCACCAACACCGGGCGCGACGCCAACCAGGAGGTCATGCACTTCCACGTCCACATCTTTGCCGGTCGTCCCCTCGGCGGCATGATCAAACGGGGGTAGATCTTTTTTTAGGTAACCGGCATCCGTCCGGCAATGTCCCGATCGGTGGGACAGTCGATTGGGGCCGCGCCGTTAAACATATTTTGGTCACATATCGGCGCTATTTCCTCTACACTTTCGTTGAGGAGATTTCCGGCAGGTTGGCATCGCGCGCCAAGGAAGCGAGGCCGCGAGGCGCCGACAGGTTGCCTCAATCTCGGTTATCAGAAGCGTGAAGAGTGATGGTCAACAGCGATCGATCGGACCAACGGACTTCGGGATCATGGTTGACGCGGCTGCTCGGCCGCTTGCGGAGCGATGGGAATCGGAGCAAGACCGTCCGCTCCGGGGACCGGTTTGGAAAAGTCGCGGAGCTGTTCGAAGGAACGCAAACCACGTGGCAGGTATGGCAGACCGTGGACTTTGTCGACATGCCGCATGCCAAACTGATCCAGGTAGAGCCGCCCCATCGGATCGTAACGATGTCGCTCGCCACGCTTCTCGACAAGCGCTTTTATCGGCGGCTGGCGTCGGCGCCCGGCGAGCGATTGCCCGATCCCCCGGCCCTCCCGCCGGAAGCCACGGGTGGTACGGACGAACGGCGGGAAGGCCTGAGCCTTCACGGCGAGCCCGAAACGGTGGTGAGTCTCGATCAGACCGGAGACGTCACATCGGATGACGACATCATCCGGTTTCTGGAACCGGAGAGCCGTGCCGTTGCGCCCAAAACCAACCCTTTCAGCAAGGCACGCATCGGGAAACGACGGACGGACAAGACCGCCTCCGGGGTCACGCACTGAATTCGTCACGGCAACGCAAACGCCGACGATTCACCCTACAAGCCGCCTTCAAAAAACCGTTCCCTTCGAGGCGTCCGAGCGGGCGGGAGTTTTCCGGCACCCCGGTTCGGATCATTCGACGGAGATGTGGAAGGCCGCCCAGACCCACTTGGAACCCTGTTCGTGGCCGGGCGTCCGATTGGGTTGCGGGGGCGCGACGACCCAGGTCGGCCCCTGATCTCCGATCCCGAGATAGCGTCCTTCGCGCTTGACCGCGACAATGAAGGGGCGGTTCCGGATCTCGGAAATCTCGATCTCGGCCGCATATCCATCGAGGGCAAGGACGTTGACGACGCGACCGGTGGCGCCGACCGCGGCGAGCACGTCTCGCAGCATTGGTCCCTCGAACGCGATTTCCTTGGGCCAGCCCGGATGCCTGGCGATGATCCTGTGCATGCCCAAGCGTTCGAGCGCGGCAACATCGAACTGCGCAGCCCTCTCGAATGCGATCTCATGGTATTTGAACAGGCTTTCACGCTGCTCCAGCGCGTCCAAGGCGCCACGGTTCACGTGTTCTATGCTGCCGCTCACCGTGAGCGCCACCGGGCCCCGAGGCGCCGGGAGTTCCTGCGCGTCGGCGAGGCCGGTCAGACCCCACAGAAAAGCCGCCGCCAGCAGCATTCGAACGACGCCGGCCGCCCGGCGAAATGAAGCACGCTCCATGACCTTGCTCACCTCCTTCGTCAGCGCTCTCACTGCGTGGCCGCCTCGCATTCGCCCCCAAGCATCCTGATCTCGCCGTTCCAACACTGGTAGATCCTATAGCCGTAGTAGCACCCGAGGGGCTTGCCGACGAACACGCTGCCGTGTTCCCGTGCGCCACAGTCCGCAGACGAGGGCAACGGCGCTGACGGCGCGAGCCGACCCTCGGTCTCCGCCAAGCGCGCCTCGACGGCGGCGAGGGTGTCGCTCAACGTTCCGATCTGTTGGTCGAGCGATCCGATGACCTGTTGCAGCCTGTTGATCTCCGACTTCAGGACGGCGACGTCATGGCTCGTTTTCCCGGTCGCTTCCTCTGATTGCGCCAAAGCGCTCCCGGCCATACTGGCGGTCAGCGCGATTACCGCGGCCACAACCCTTCCCGACTTCTTCACGGCGTCCATTCCGGTTCAAGTCTCCGACAGTATGGCGCCGCCGTCTCCGCCGGTCTTGCGGATCAGGCGGTCACCGATCACCAGGACATCGACGCCCGACAGCAAAAACACCCCGAGGGCATCCTCCACCGAATCGACGATCGGTTTTCCCATCACGTTGAGGCTGGTATTGAGCAGTATCGGCACGCCGGTCAACTCGAAGAACGCGGAGAGCAGCGCGTGGAAATCCGGATTGAGGTCGCGACGGACCGACTGTAGCCGACCACTGCCGTCGACGTGCACCACCGCCGGCACCCTCTGGCGAACCTCGGGGCGGAACGAGAGCGTCCGTTCCATGTACGGCGAGGCCTGGTAGTCCTCGAAATAGTCCGGCCCGTGCTCGTCGAGGATCGCCGGCGCAAACGGCCGGAACCCTTCCCGGAACTTGATCCGTTCGTTGATTCGATCCTTGGTGGCGCCGTTCCGCGGATCGGCCAGAATCGAACGGTTGCCGAGGGCGCGCGGTCCGTATTCGGCGCGGCCGCGCATCCAGGCGACAATCTTTCCGGCCGCCAGAAGCTCGGCGACGTACCGGCACAACGCTTCGGTTTCGAGGCTCGTGATCGCAAGCCCGCCGAAGGCGGCGAGGCGATCCAGTCCGCTCACGGAGACCTCCGATCCCAGATAGGGGCTGATCGGCCGCCGCCCGACGGCGAAGCCGTCCGGTCGCTCCAGACGACAGGCGAGCAGGGCGGCTCCCAAGGCGGTACCG
>JAUXFS010000333.1 GCA_030622775.1 Rhodospirillales bacterium
CATTTTTCTTATTCTGATCGAGATCGAACTGTACATTGCTGATCGATGCGGTCTGGCCGATGTTCTGGATGATCAGGGCGGCGTCGGCATCGCCGGCGGCGCTCAGGCCGGCGCCAAGGGCCAGCACGCCGGTCACGACCGGCGCCTGCTTGACCAGAATGTCGAGTGGGCTCCGGGCGTCGGCGGATCGAAGCTGTGTGCGCATAACAAGACCTCCTCTAAAGGATGACCATCCGATTTTTTGTTGGGTCGTCACGGCGACGACGACCGCACGTTCCAAACTCTTTTCCGAGGGTTTACCCCATTTGAGGTTGATACCTAGTCACAAGCCGCCAGGATTGCATCAAAAATAACGATGGCGGCTAAAAAAATGTGTAAAAAAATGGCCCGTTTGGGGAGCCTGTCGTGCGGGGATAAATGCTTCGACTGGCTAGAGATGTGGCGCCGGTGGCCAGCATCGCCAGCGAGTTCAGCAAGGGTACTGGCACCGGCGGCGACGCCGCCTTCGGTTTCCTCGCGTTTCGGCCGCGAAGGTAGCGCGTCGTCTCACGGGATCAAAGGGGGTCGGGGTGAAAGCGGTGGCGCGGCCCGAAGTTGCCGATCGGGCTGGTGTAACCGACCGGATCGACGCCCTCGCGCCACAGGGTGAGGGAGAGCGCCGGCGGCTCGAGCACGAACGCCGATGGCGCGCCCTCGTGCAACTCCAGCGCCATCTGGAAGACGACGCTGGGCGCCACCGCGGCGGCGGTTCCGGCCCAGCGGGTGTGGATCGCCCGGTGGATGTGGCCGCAGACGACCTGGCGCACCTGGGGATGGCCGCGGACCACCCGCTCCAGCCGGTCGGCGCCGTCTAAAGCGGGATCGTCCATGAAGCCGATGCCGGTGACGAACGGCGGATGGTGCATGAACACCAGGGTCGGCCGCTCGGGCTGTTCGGCCAGCCGGTCGTCGAGCCAGCCGAGGCGCTCGGCGCACATCCGGCCGCCGCACGCGCCGGGGATCACCGTGTCGAGGCCGATCAGCCGGACCGGGAACGTCTCCACCGTGTAGTGCAGGAATTCGCCCTCCGCCGGCAGGTAGCCGTGGTCGGCGAAGGCGTCGCGCAGGGGACCCCGGTCGTCGTGATTGCCGGGAATGACGTAGACCGGCATCGCCAGCCGGTCGAACGCGCGGCGAAGGGCGGCGAAGTCCTCGGGCCGCCCCTCGTCGACCAGGTCGCCGGTGGCCAGGACAACGTCCGGCCGCGGCGCCAGCCCGTTCAGGTGCTCGACGCAGGCGGTCAGCGCCGCCACGGTGTCGACGCGGTCGTTGAGCAACGTTCCGTCGGCGCGGAGATGGAGATCGGAGATCTGGGCGATAAGAGTCCGGCTCATTGCTCGGCCGCGTAGGCGATGACCTCCTGACGCTGTTGGCCGAGACCCTCGATGCCGAGCTCGAGGAGATCGCCCGGCTTGAGGAACACGGGCGGGTCGCAGCCGAGCCCGACCCCGGACGGCGTGCCGGTGGCGATGACGTCGCCCGGCAGCAGGGTCATGAAGTGGCTCAGGTGGCTGACCAGATGGGCGACGCCGAAGATCATCTGCGCGGTGTTGCCGGTCTGGCGGCGCTGTCCGTTGAGGTTCAGCCACAGGCCCAGGTCCTGCGGGTCGGGCACCTCGTCCTTGGTGGTCAGCCACGGCCCGATCGGGGCGAAGGTGTCGGCGCTCTTGCCCTTGATGAACTGGCCGCCGCGTTCCTTCTGGTACGACCGTTCGGAGACGTCGTTGATCACCGTGTAACCGGCGACGAAATCCAGGGCGCGATCCTCGTCGACGTACTGGGCCTTGCTGCCGATGACCACCGCCAGCTCCACCTCCCAGTCGGTCTTCTCCGATCCCATCGGGATCATCACCGGGTCGTTGGGGCCGTTGAGCGCGGTGATCGCCTTGGAAAACAGCATCGGCTCGGAGCGGGACTTGCCGCCGGTCTCTTCGACGTGGAGCTGGTAGTTGAGGCCGATGGCGAGGATCTTGCCGATGCCCGCCACCGGAACGCCGAGCCGCGGCGAGCCCTCGACCACCGGCAGTTCCTCGGCGTTCAACGAACCGAGCTGCGCCAGCCGTTCAGGGCCGAGCACGTCGCCACGCAGGTCGTTGACGTGGCTCGAAAGATCCCGAACGTGTCCGTCGTCGTCGAGCAGTCCGGGTTTCTCGTGACCCTGGGGACCGTAACGCAATAATTTCATCGTTTCCTCCTGACACGTCCTCGAGACACGGCGCCCCGGGCGCCGGCGCGTCGCCCGGTGGGAGCGCCATCGGACAAAGTAGCGGGATCGCCGGCCCCGTCAATGGCCGGGTTGATGGCGCACCCGAGGTGGTGAGGACGATATTGACTAAAATTAAATATAAAAATAAGTAATAAGTAGGATATTGCCTCGATTAACCGATGGTTAATTCAATGATTGAAAATAGCGGCGAAATAACGTAGCATGTATTTGCCATTGGAGGGGCTTGTGGCACGCGATGACGCTCTAAACAATGGTTGGGCAAGACAATGTTGAAACTTTTCAGACGACTTTTTTGCCTGCGCCGCAACGAGGACGGCTCTCCGACCATGGAGATGGCGTTCGCGGCGCCGGTCCTGTTCTTGATCTGCGCCGGCACCGTCGAGTTCGGGATGATCATGTTCGTCACCGTGCTGATGGAAAGCAGCCTCCGCGATGCCGCCCGTTACGGCATCACCGGCCAGGTCCCCGACGGGCTCGATCGCCAATCCTACATCATCGACTTGATCGGCGAGCGGACCATCGGCCTGGTCGACATCGACGCCGCCGACATCGAGATCCTCAGCTACCCCACCTTCGGCGACGTCGGCCGCGGCGAGGAGTTCGTCGACGGCAACGGCAACGGCGAGTACGACGCCGGCGAGACCTACGACGACGAGAACGGCAACAGCCAGTGGGACGAGGACGTCGGCACCCCCGGCGCCGGCGAGAGCGGCCAGGTCGTCGTCTACCGCATTACCTACGAATGGTCGTTGTTGACGCCGCTGGCCGGGCCGCTGATCGGCGACGACGGCAAGTACGGCATCAGCGCCAGCATCGCGGTGCGCAACGAGCCCTGGGAGACGGAAGCATGATGATCACGATTCATCGTTTGGTCCGCCGCTTCGCCCGCGACGAGCGTGGCAACTTCCTGGTCGAGCTGGCGCTGGCGATGCCGTTGCTGGCGGGGCTGCTGCTCACCGGCGTCGAGTTCACCCGCTACATGCTGATCAACCAGAAGCTGGAGCGCACGTCGGCGACCATCGCCGACCTGGTGTCCCAGTCCCACGGGATGAGCGAGGCGGAGATGGCCAGCCTGTTCAGCGCCACCGACTTCATCATGGAGCCGTTCAACCTGAACACCGACGGCTCCCTGGTGGTCTCGTCGATCAGCGCCACCGGCAGCGCGCCGGCGCGGATCAACTGGCAGCGGGCCCATGGCGGCGGCAGCGGCGGCAGCGAGTTCGGCGGCGAGGGCGACACCGCCGACCTGCCCACCGGCCTCGTCGTCCGCGACGGCGAGAGCCTGGTCGCCGCCGAGGCGTTCTACGACTACGAGCCGATGATCTTCCAGGAGATCCTCGAGAGCAGGACGATCTATCGCTGGGCGGTGTTCCGCCCGCGGTTCTCGTCGCTCACCGACATCACGCCCTGAGGGGCGACGAGCCCAAGGGGAAAGAGGCGGGTACGGGCCCGCCTCTTTCTTGTGGGGTGGGGTAATACCAACGGTCATTGATAGGGACTCATTGTGATCGTGTTTCACGCATCCTCGGCAGGAGGG
>JAUXFS010000309.1 GCA_030622775.1 Rhodospirillales bacterium
GGCAATCGAAACGCCATCGTTCTCGCGACCAAGATTTCCGGCCCGGGCTTGGATCATATCCGCGGCGGTGACGACAGGTTCGGACGAAAGCAGATCCGCGAAGCCCTCGACGGCAATCTGCGCAGGCTCGGAACCGACCATGTCGACCTCTATCAGTTGCACTGGCCGGAGAGAAAGACCAACGCGTTCGGCCGGCGTGGCTACACCCACGACGATTCCGCCACGTTTACCCCGCTGGCCGAGGCCCTCGACGCCCTGTCCGAACAGGTCGAAGCCGGCAAGATCCGCGCCGTCGGCGTGTCCAACGAGACGCCTTGGGGAGTCATGGGTTTTCTGGGGCTGGCCGAGAACAACGGTTTGCCGCGCATCGCCAGCATCCAGAACCCCTACAATCTCCTCAACCGCCTGTTCGAGGTGGGCCTCGCCGAGATTGCGATCCGCGAGGATTGCGGACTGCTCGCTTATTCGCCGCTGGCCATGGGCACGCTCAGCGGCAAGTATCTCGACGGCGGCAAGCCGCCGGGAGCGCGCCTCACCCTGTTCACCCACTACCAGCGCTATACCAAGCCCCCGGCGATCGCCGCCACCGAGGCCTACGTGGCCCTCGCCCGTCGCCACGGCCTGGATCCGGCGCGGATGTCGTTGGCCTATGTCAATTCCAGGCGGTTCCTGACCAGCACCATCATCGGCGCCACCACCATGGAACAACTGGAGAGCAACCTCGCCGCCGAAGACCTGACCCTCGACCAGGAAGTCGTCGACGGCATCGAGGCGATCCACGAAGACAACCCCGATCCGGCTCCCTAGCGATCCGGGAGAAACCCGCCATGTTTCGCCTGTTTGTCGGCATTCCATTTCCCGAGGACGTGCGTGCGGCTCTCGCCGGCCTGTGCGCGGGATTGCCCGGGGCCAAATGGGTCGCGCCGGAGAACGCCCACCTGAGCCTGCGTTTCATCGGAGAAGTCGGCAAGGACGACGCGGACGACATCCATCACGCGCTCGAGCGGATCAGCGCGCCCGCCTTCGACCTGGTCATCGCCGGGATCGGTTGCTTCCAGACGGGCCGCAAGGTGCGCGTCCTGTGGGCCGGGATCGAGAAGGAGCCGCTGTTGCTCCGTCTCCAGGAAAAGGTCGAGTCGGCGGTCGTTCGTGCCGGGTTCGAGCCGGAGCGACGGAAGTTCAAGGCGCACGTGACCCTCGCCCGGTTTCGAAACGGCGCGCCGGACCGCGTCGGCGCCTTCATCGAAAACCACAACCGGTTCGGCGCCGGGCCGTTTCACGTCGATCACTTCACCTTGTACCGCAGCCATCTCGGCAACGCGGGCCCCCACTACGAGGCGCTCGCGGAGTACCCGCTGGAAGCGTAGATCACCGGGTTCTTGGAGCGAAACGGAAAGGGCGCCGCCTCGGCAACGCCGGCGAATCGCTGACCGTTGACGACCGCCCGCGTGACGATCCGGCGCCGTCGTGCCCGATCGATCGCGGCGCCGGGCTACCAGCCCGCGGCGGAGGGCTTCACTACCAGCCTGCGTCGAGGATCTTCTCCACGTACGTCGGCACCACCTCGGTCGCCGGACCGTAGAGCGCCTGGGCGAAGAACGTGGCGCCCTCGGAGGGCTCGAGGTTGAGCTCGATGGTGTGCGCGTCGGCGCACTGGCGCACATGGCTGACGAAGCCGGCGGCCGGATAGACGTTGCCCGAGGTGCCGATCGACATAAACAGCGCGCATCGCTCGAGCGTGGCGTAGATCCGATCCATCTCCAGCGGCATCTCGCCGAACCAGACCACGTGCGGCCGCATCCCGTCGGTCTCTCCGCACGCCGGACAGGCCTCCTCGACGTGCAGGTCGGTGACCCATTGGAACTGGTTGGAGCAGCGGCCGCATCGCACCTTCAGCAGCTCGCCGTGCATGTGCAGGACGTTGCGGCTGCCGGCCCGTTCGTGCAGGTTGTCGATGTTCTGGGTGACGATCAGCACGTCGCCCGGCCATTCCTTCTCCAAACGCGCCAGCGCCTCGTGGCCGGCGTTGGGCAGGATATCGGATTCGGCGAGCTGGTGGCGTCGGCTGTTGTAGAAGTCCTGCACCATCCGCGGGTTGCGCTCGAAGCCCTCCGGCGTCGCCACGTCCTCCAGCCGCACCTTGGACCAGATGCCGTCGGCGTCGCGAAAGGTATCCAGCCCCGACTCCTTGGAGATGCCGGCGCCGGTCAGGATCACGATGCTTTGCTTGGAACGGTCGGTATTGCTCATCTAAACATTGCCGCTTGCCTGGGGGTTAATGATAATCCGCACCTGTCAGGCACGGACCACCAGCAAACTTGCGGAGGAACCCGGATTGGTCAACGTCTTGTTCGTCTGTCTCGGCAACATTTGTCGTTCGCCCTCGGCCGAGGGGGTGTTCCGGGCGCTGGTCGACCGCGAGGGCCTGGCCGGGCGGATCGCCGTCGACAGCGCCGGCACCGGCGGCTGGCACATCGGCAGGCCCCCCGATCCCCGCGCCGAGAAGGCGGCGCGGCGGCGCGGCTTCGATCTCTCGGGGCTGCGCGCCCGCCAGGCCGGCCGAGAGGATTTCCGCCGTTTCGACTACGTCCTCGCCATGGACCGCGACAACCATGCCGACCTCGCCGGCGTCTGCCCGCCGGGGGAGGATCATCGCCTCGCCCTGTTTCTCGAGTTCGCCCCCGGGCTCGACCTCGACGATGTCCCCGACCCCTACTACGGCGGCGCCGAGGGCTTCGAACAAATGCTCGACCTGATCGAGATCGCGTCGCGCGGCCTGCTCGCCCACATCCGCGAAACCCACTTCCGGGACTAGGGCCTGTGACCCCCGAAGCCGAGGCCACCATCGCCCGCGTCGCCGGCTGCCGCCCGGTCGCGGCCAAACCGATGGGCGGTGGCTGCGTCGGCGACGTGCGCAGGATCGACCTCGCCGACGGCCGTACTCTGGTCGCCAAGCTCGGCGGACCCGGCTCCGGCCTCGCCCTCGAGGGGCTGATGCTCCGCTACCTCGCCGAGCACAGCGCCCTGCCGGTGCCGGAAGTGCTCCACGCCGACGACACGCTGTTGGTGATGACCTGGATCGAGACCGACGGCGCCATCACCGCCGGCGCCCAGGCCCACGCCGGCGAGCTGCTCGCGGCGCTGCACGACATCGGCGCCGACGCCTTCGGCTTCGAACGCGACACCGTGATCGGCGGCTTGGCGCAACCCAACCCACGGACCGAAAGCTGGCTCGCGTTCTTCCGCGACCACCGGCTGCTTTACATGGGCCGCGAGACAATGGATGCCGGCCGGCTGCCGGCGCGGACGATGGCCCGGATCGAGACCCTCGCCGGCCGGCTCGATCGCTGGATCGAGGAGCCGGCGGCGCCGTCGCTGATCCATGGCGACCTGTGGACCGGCAACGTGCTGTGCCGCGGGGGGCGCATCGCCGGCTTCGTCGACCCGGCGATCCATTTCGCCGACGCCGAGATCGAGCTGGCGTTCTCGACCCTGTTCGGCACCTTCGGCGAAGCGTTCTTCGAAAGCTATCAGCGCCGCCGACCGCTCCGCCCCGGCTTCTTCGAGGCGCGCCGCGACCTCTACAACCTCTACCCGCTGCTGGTCCACGTCCGGCTGTTCGGCGGGTCGTATCTCGGCTCGGTCGAGAGCACCCTGGCGCGGTTCGGGGTGTAAACGCAGATGTCTGGTCCCAAACCCAACCACACACGCCTGGTGATCTTCGACTGCGACGGGGTGCTGGTCGACAGCGAACCGGTCGCCTGCCGGGTGATGGCGCGGGAGCTGACCGCGCTCGGTTATCCGCTGACCCCCGACGACTGCCGCGACAGGTTCACCGGGGTCAGCATGAAGACGGTGATGGAGAGGATCGAAGCCGACTGGGGACAGGCGCTGCCCGCCGGCTTCGAGGACCATCTCCGCGACC
>JAUXFS010000461.1 GCA_030622775.1 Rhodospirillales bacterium
CTTCAACTAAGCCAATTCAACCGATAAAAACCACACTCCAACGCGACGCCGCGAAAATTGTTATTTTAAATCAGTGCATTACAATAGTGCCCTGTTTTTGGGCATTGTAAGGAATCGCCAGGGTTCGTCAGGCTCTCGGGCCCCCGGACAGACACTGCCCACAGAGTTATCCCCAGAAAATGGGGATGTTGCGGTGGCGTAACAGGCCTCGACCGCGCGCCGCCGAGGAGGGGAGCGCGTTTCGGGCTTGCCGTCGGCGTTCAACCCGCCGAAAATCCCGGTGCTGTTCCGCCCCCGTGGGCGGTCCAGGTCAGACCCGGACCACTAGGCCCGTGACCGGCTCGAAGAGGTTTCCGCCCCATGCAGCTTGCCCGATATCCCCGTCTTCGCTTCGCGCATCTGCCGACGCCTCTCGAGCCGTTGGAGCGGTTGAGCCGGAACCTCGGCGGCCCCAGGGTCTACGTCAAGCGCGACGACTGCACCGGGCTGGGTTTCGGCGGCAACAAAACCCGCAAGCTCGAGTTCCTGATGGCCGATGCGCTGGCCCACGGCGCCGATACGGTGATCACCGCCGGCGGGATCCAGTCCAACCACGTGCGCCAGACCGCCGCCGCCGCCGCTAGGCTGGGCGTCGATTGCGAACTGGTGCTGACCCGCATCGTCCCGTGGAACGGGGGCGATTACGAGGAGACCGGCAACGTCCAGCTCGATCGATTGCTCGGCGCCAAGCTGCACTTCCATCCCGGCGATGCCGACCGGGACGCGGCGATGGAGGAGATCGCCGGCTGGGTCCACGCCCGCGGTGGCCGGCCCTACGTGATCCCGGTGGGCGGTTCCAATCCGGTCGGCGCGCTGGGCTATGTCGCCTGCGCGCTCGAACTCGAAAACCAGGCCAACGACCTCGGGATCGAGGTCGACTACGTGGTCCATGCTTCGAGCAGCGGCGGCACCCAGGCGGGACTGGTGGCGGGGTTTCGCGCGATCAACAGCCCGACCCGGGTGATCGGCATCGATGTCGACGCCGATACCGAGGCGGTGGCGACGGACGTCGGCCGGCTGGCGCAGGCGATGGCGGATCAACTCGACCTTCCCGGCGATATCGCCGACGACGTGGTCGTCAAGGGCGGCTATGCCGGCGAAACCTATGGTGCGCCGACCGCGGGCATGGTCGACGCGGTGACCCGGCTCGCCCGCACCGAGGCCCTGGTCCTCGACCCGGTCTACAGCGGCAAGGCGATGGCCGGACTGATCGACCTGGCGGAGAACGGGGCCTTCGAGTCCAGCGACACGGTGGTTTTCCTGCATACCGGCGGAACCCCGTCGCTGTTCGCCTACCGCACCGCGTTCGGCGAACCGGAGTAGTGGCCGCCGGCGGCACACCGGCGATGTGCCCTCACCCTCACCCTCCCGCTCCGCGGGTCCCTCCCTCTCCCGCAAGCGGGCGAGGGTATGTCGCCGGCCGCCGCAGATTGGCCCTCGCCCCTGCGGGGAGAGGGTCGGGGTGAGGGGGGAAATTCTATTTTTTTCAAGAGATTGAGGCTTGATCGACCTTCACGTTACCAGTAGCGCATCGCACCCTGGTAGATCGCCGCCAGGTCGTCCTCGGTGATCTCCAGCGGCGCTTGCGCCAAGGGCCGTTTCTGGGCGAAGGCGGCGGCGGCCATGCGCGGGACGTCGGCGTCGGTGTAGCCGATCTCGGCGAGGCCGGACGAAATGCCGGTCTTGCGCATCATCTCGATCAGGGTCGTCGCCAGCAGCTCGCCGCCGTCCGCGGGGTCGATCCCCGAAACGTTGGCGCCGAGCGCCGATGCCGCCTCCAGGTGGCGCTCCGGCGCCGCCTTGGCGGTGAACCGGAACGCCGCCGGCGCGTTGATCACCACCGAAATTCCGTGGGGCACCATCGGGTCGGCCTTCTCGTAGCCCAGCGCCCGGTATTCGTGGTTGAACTGGGACACCGGGTAGGACATGGCGTGGGGGATGTGGACGCCGGCGTTGCCGAAGGCGAGGCCGGCGAGGGTCGCCGCGAACATCAACTGGTGGCGGGCCTCGATGTCGTCGGTGTCGAGGGTCGCGCGTTCCAGATAGGCGCCGCCTATCCGGATCGCCGCCAGGCTGCCGATGTCGCTGTAGGGCGTCGCCCCCTGATAGGGCGGGCGCTGGCTCGGATGATCGGGGCGCTTGCGGGTGGTGAACGGGCGGGCGGTGTAGGACTCGATGGCGTGGGTCAGCACGTCGAACCCGGTCGACGCCACCACCCCGGCCGGCAGGCTGTGGGTGGTGGTCGGATCGACCATCGCCATCCTCGGCTTGAGCAGGTTCGACGAGATCCCGGTCTTCACCTTGGCCTCGGTGAGGTCGAAAATGATGATCCCGGTGGTCTCGCTGCCGGTGCCGCAGGTGGTCGGGCAGGCGATGTGCGGCTTGATCGGCCCCGGCACCGGTTTGGCGCCGCCGATCGGCGCGTTGACGTACGCCAAGGGATCGTCGGGATAGGTGGCGAACAGGTTCGCCGCCTTGGCGGTGTCCATCACCGAGCCACCGCCGAGCGACACGTAGCCGTCGAAGTTGCCGTCCCGGCAGAACGCGGTCGCTTCCTTGATCGTCAGGTCGGTGGGTTCGGCGTGGCAGGCGTCGAATACCGCCACGTCCAGGCCCTCTCTCTTGAGCGCCTCCATCGCCACCGCCGCCGGTTCGGTGGCGGCGATGTTGGCGTCGGTGAACAGGACGACGCGCTTCATTCCCAGCGAGACGGCATCGGCGCCGAGCTCGGCGAGGGCGCCGGCCCCGAACTTCATCGCGGCGGCGGTGACGGTGTAGATGTTGTCGCCGTCCGGACCGGCGGTGAAATAGGTGGACTTGGGCATGGTGCGTGCCTCCCTGGGAACGGCTGTCAATCGGTGAATCCGTACAATCTCGCGGGATTGTCGACAAGAACCCTGTTCCGGGTGTCGGGGTCGGGGATCCAGTCGGCGA
>JAUXFS010000233.1 GCA_030622775.1 Rhodospirillales bacterium
AGGAACCGCTCGCCGTCTTCGCGCAGTTGCAGGTAGGTGTCGATGATGGTTTCCACCGCGTCGACCACCCGGTCGTACGAGAACGCCGGCCCGACCAGGGCGCCGAGGGCGGCGTTCTCGGTCGCGTCGCCGCCGAGGGTGATCTGATAGAATTCCTCGCCCTTCTTGTCGACGCCGAGGATGCCGATGTGGCCGACATGGTGATGGCCGCAGGCATTGATGCAGCCCGATATCTTGATCTTGAGCTCGCCGATGTCGTGCAGCCGGCGCATGTCCTCGAAGCGACGGGTGATGCGTTGGGCGACGGGGATCGACCGGGCATTGGCGAGACTGCAGTAATCGAGGCCCGGGCAGGCGATGATGTCGGAGGCGAGGCCGATGTTGGCGGTCGCCAGCCCCAGTGGGACCATCGCCTTCCACAATTCGTACAGATCCGCCTGCTTGACGTGGGGCAGGATCAGGTTCTGTTCGTGGCTGACCCGGATCTCGCCGAAACTGTACCAGTCGGCAAGGTCGGCGACCGCGTCCATCTGTTCGGCGCTGGCGTCGCCGGGGATCCCGTCCACCGGCTTCAACGACAGATTGGCGATCGCGTAGCCCGGTCGCCCGTGGGCGAAGACGTTGGTCCGGACCCAGTCCCGAAAGACGGCGTCTTCGCGCCGGCGGTCCTCGAACTCGGGAACGTAGACGGCAAGCGTCTCGAACGCCGGCGGCGCGAAGTAGGCAACGATGCGTTCGACCTCACCGGCCGGCAGGTCGACGGGTGTCTCCTTGATGTGCGACCATTCCTCCTCGACCAGTCGCGAAAACCGTTCCGCGCCAACCTCGTGGACCAGGATCTTGATCCGCGCCTTGTACATGTTGTCCCGGCGACCGAACTGGTTGTAGACCCTGAGGATCGCTTCCAGATAGGACAACAGGTAGCGCTTCGGCAGGAACGCGCGGATGGTTTTGGCGATCATCGGCGTCCGCCCGAGACCGCCGCCGACCATCACTTCGAAGCCGGGCTCGCCGGCGGCGTCGCGGACCATTCTCAGGCCGATGTCATGGACCCGGACCGCGGCGCGATCGTTGGGCGACCCGGTGACGGCGATCTTGAACTTGCGCGGCAAGAACGAGAATTCCGGATGGAAGGTCGACCACTGGCGGATGATCTCGCAATAGATCCGCGGGTCCTCGATCTCGTCCGCGGCGGCGCCGGCGTACTGATCGGAGGTGACGTTGCGAATGCAGTTGCCGCTGGTCTGGATGGCGTGCATCTCGACCTCGGCCAACTCGGCGAGGATGTCCGGAACGTCGCCGAGGGCCGGCCAGTTGAACTGGAGGTTCTGGCGTGTGGTGAAGTGACCGTAGCCCTTGTCGTAACGCCGGGCGATGTCGGCAAGCCGGCGCATCTGGCGCGATGACAGCGTCCCGTAGGGAATAGCCACCCGCAGCATGTACGCGTGAAGTTGCAGATAAAGCCCGTTCATCAGCCGCAGCGGCTTGAACTCGTCTTCGTTCAGCTCGCCGCTCAACCTGCGTGTCACCTGGTCGCGGAATTGCGCGACCCGCTGTTCCACCAAAATCGCGTCGAACTCGTCGTACCGGTACATGGTGCCGTTATCCTCTTGTCGCCTGTTTGCCGAGATCGGGTCGGACCGGAGGTCCGCTGGCGCGAATCCGCTCCTTGAAGCGGACCGCCCGCGGGGTTTCGTCCTCGACGACCACGTCGATCAGGTAGGGCTCGACGACCTTGCGCTCCGCCACCGCCCTCTCGGCGGCAGCCAGCAACGCCGCCCCTTGCTCCTTGCCTTCAACAAGACGGCCGCCGGAAATCCCGTCGGACCAGGCCCCGTCGTCGGCCAGATAAACCACCACGCCGTCATCGAGACGGTTGGCGGTAACGATCTGTATTGTCATCTTCATTCTCCAAATTCACACCATCGCTGCCTGCCTGGGCGCCGCCTGGGCGTGGTCGCGGTGGGGCAGCGGAATGCCTGCCGCGGCAGCACGTCCGGTGGCCGCGGTAATTCCGGCGACGACTTCCGTCCGGATGCGGTGGCGGGTCAGGAACTCGCGTTCTTCGCCTTCCCGCCCGAAGAAGAACGGGTCGCCCTGTTTCAACCGGACCACCCGGCGTCCGCCGTGCGCCACGCGGAGCAACAGTTCGTTGATCCGGTGTTGGGTTGGGTTGTGGGCGCCCTTGGCCTCGCCGACATCGATACGCACGGCGTCACGGCGGGCGTGGTCGAGGATCTCGCGCGCGACCAATCGGTCGTGGACGATGACGTCGGCTTCCTGCAACAAGCGGAACGCGCGAAGGGTCAGCAAATCCGGGTCTCCGGGTCCCGCGCCAACGATGTGGACGACCCCGCTGGATTGTTCGGCCGACGCGGGACGGTTGACCAACGCCAACATGCGTTCCCGTGCCCACCGTTCATCGCCGGACAGCACGGACGCCGCGACGGGACCATCAAAGAACCTTTCCCAGAACCTGCGGCGCCCATCGGCATCCGGATAATTGGCCCGGACCGCTCCGCGGAAACCATCGGCGAATCGGGCAAGGCGGCCGATGCCGGTGGGCAACAGCGCCTCGATCTTCGCGCGCACGGCCCGCGCCAGAACCGGTGCGGTTCCGGCGGTGGACACGGCAACGGTGATCGGATCGCGGTCGATGATCGCCGGCATGATGAAGCTCGACAGTTCCGCCGCATCGACGACGTTTACCGGTATGCCGACCGCCTGGGCGGCCTTCGAGACCCGGGCATCGACCCGGGAATGACCCGTCGCGGCGATCACCACCGCTTGACGACCGACGTCCTCGGAGGTGAAAGAACGTGCGACCAGACGTACTTCTCCACGTTTGGCCATGACACGCAGGCTTTCGCCGCACTTCGGGGCAACGACAACGACCATCGCCCCGGCTTGAACCAATAGGCGCACTTTGCACGCCGCCGCCTCGCCACCGCCGACGACCAGGGCTTCGCGCCCTTTCATATCGAGAAACACCGGCAGATGTTGCATCACACGCTCTTCTTTCCTGCGGCCGGGCCGCATCACGGCCTCGCCCTCGTCCTGCATCCTGTTGAAACGGGAATGTTGTACAAGATAGATAGGTTCTATAAAACAATTTAATCCTATCACAATGTACAATAGAATTATATTACCAATTTTTTTTGTTATTCTTTCTTCCCGCCCGACGACCGGGGCCGGTCACCCCCATCAGGACGCCCCTTGGAATCGCCTTGGCAACAGGTGTATTAGCAACGCCACCGTGGCGGCCTTCGATCCGCTCGCGGTCAACCTTGAGCGGTGATTGCGATGAGAAGTGAGCGGAAACCCTATCTGGAACTCACGGTGTTTCTTTCGGCAATGGTGGTCATCGTCACCGCGTCGAACGTACTGGTCCAGTATCCGATCAACGCCTGGCTGACCTGGGCCGCCTTCACCTATCCGGTGTCGTTTCTGGTTACCGACCTTACCAATCGCAGGCTTGGCCCCGGATATGCCCGCAAGGTGGTTCTCGCCGGCTTTGCCGTCGCCGTCGTGCTTTCGGCGCTGTTCGCGACACCGCGTATCGCCATCGGCTCAGGCACCGCCTTTCTGATCGCGCAGTTGCTGGACATCGCGGTCTTCGACCGGCTGAGGCAACGGGCCTGGTGGATGCCACCCCTGGTGTCTTCGCTGGTCGGCTCGGCAGTCGATACCGCGCTGTTTTTCGCCATCGCCTTCGCAGGGACCGGCTTGCCGTGGGTGACTTGGGCGATCGGCGACTTCGGGGTCAAGGTGGCGATGGCGCTGGTGCTGCTCGCGCCGTTTCGCACCCTTCTTCGGCTTACCGCGCCCGCGGCCCTCGCCAAACCGCTTGTGCCAACCTGCGCTGAGACTAGAAGCGGTCGCCCGTCTTGAAGACGTAGGTGCGCAGTTGGGAGAAGTCGAGCGCCGCGTCCTCGTAGAGGCACTCGAGCGCGGTGTGCTCTTCGATGAACCCTTTGAGCTTCCCGTTTTCCACCACCGGCAGGTGCCGTATACCCCGCTCCTTCATGGTCTCGAGGGCGATTTCGATGTCGTCGCCGGGTCCGCAAACGGCGACATCCGACGTCATGATCTTCTCGACCGGCAAGCTCAGCGCTTCGCCGGCGCGTTCGCCGATGGCGTGGACGATGTCGCCGAGCGAGACGACGCCGATCACATGGCCGCCGTCGTCACAGACGATGGCGATCCCGCTCTTCTTCTGCTCGAACAGGCGGGCCGCTTTTACGACCGTGGCGTCGGGAGGAACGGTGAGCACTTGCGAGTGTCCCGCTTTGAGCACGCTGTCCACGTTCATTGCTTGGCTCTCCTGGCGTTGGCGTCGGATCCCAGTGGGCTGATCCATACGAATCGCGCGCTGTTTATGCTGTTTTCTCCTGTTTCACAACGGCATTCGCAGGAGCACTCTCGCATCGCCCGGCCAACCGGCTCCCCCGGTCCTAGTGGTCCATGTCTGACATATGGTACCCATACGATCGCGTTTCCCGTTCCCTCGGCAGGAGATCG
>JAUXFS010000203.1 GCA_030622775.1 Rhodospirillales bacterium
CTGTGAGCCAAGGAGTTGTTATCAGGTCTTGTCTTCCTAAGACCGCTTGGCCTCCGACTTGGCGGCCTGAAACGGTCCATTTCCGACACGAAGCAGAGCAGCGCCAGATCGGTCATCCGCTGAGGATACAGGATTCCGTCCAGGTGGTCGCACTCATGCTGAACCACGCGCGCGTGAAAACCTTCGGCGATACGCTCGACCATCCCGCCCGCCGGAGTCAATCCCCGATAGCGGATGCGTTTGAACCGGGGAACGGCTCCGGTCAACCCCGGCACCGAGAGGCAGCCCTCCCAGTCCAGTGCGGTATCGTCTCCCAACGGATCGACCACCGGATCGATCAAAACGGTCAACGGCACCGGCCCGTCGGCGTCCCCTTCCTTCGCGTCCGGGTCGCCGGCGCGCGACCGTGGCACCTGGAAGACGACGACCCGCCGTGAAACATGCACCTGGGGCGCCGCCAAGCCAATTCCCTGGGCGTCGGTCATCGTTTCGAGCATATCGGCGATCAGCCGGGCGATCTCCGGCGCCTTCGGGTCGGCCACCGCCTCGGCCGGCCGACGGAGTATCGGGTGCCCCATGCGCGCGATCTTGAGAATGGCCATGCGTCTCCCCTCGGATCTCCAAAATGTCGCGTCGGTACAGGCAATCGACAAGCCTTCACAGGCGCTCTTGTTATGTGCTACAAGCTCGGCTCCTGGGTATCTTCTTTAACTGCTGGAGAGAAAGAGAGCAAACGCCCGTGCAGGTTATTGTCCGCGACAACAACGTCGACCAAGCCCTCAAGGCTCTGAAAAAGAAAATGCAGCGTGAGGGCATCTTCAGGGAAATGAAGCTGAGGCGAGCCTACGAGAAGCCGTCGGAGCGCAGAGCGCGCGAAAAGGCCGAAGCGGTACGCCGCGCCCGCAAGCTGGAACGCAAGCGCCTCGAACGGGAAGGCTTCTGATACCAACGAGCCGACGCGACACGTCTCTGATTTGAACGCCGCGACCGCCGGTCGCGGTCGAAGAGCCGCCCGTTTTGCGGGCGGTTTTTGTCGTGGCTGATTGCGAACGGTATCGGTCAGGTTTCTAAACGAGGGCCAACCCACACCGGCAGATAGGCGGCAAGGAACAGGCCGTAGCCGGCGATCCATGCCGCGGCGGAAACCGCCAGAAGTTCCCCAAAGGCGGCATCCCACCACGGCGCCAGGGTTCGGGTCAACGCCGCCAGCGATACCAATCCATACACCGTCACCGTCGCCGGACCGGCGACCAACGCCCGTCCGGTATGGCCGAGGCTGGCGCGCGACATCACCGCGACGAACATCGTACCGATGGCGCCGGCGGTCAGGGCATGCACGCCGGCGATGCGCGGCGCCACGTCACTCAGCGCCGATAGGCCGAGCAATAGAGTGCCCACCGCCAGCCACAGATAGCCGAGGTGCAACACCCAGACGATCGGTACGCCCAGCGTCAGGTGGCCCCGCCAGCGGCCGAGGCGAACGAGGTGGAGCACTCCGGCAACGACCAGCAGCCCCCCGGCCGGAAGCGTTCCCGGCATTGCCGTGTCCGCCAGGGCGCCCGCCGCGGCGACGGCCAGCACCGCCTTGTCGAAGTTTCCGAACGGCGCCGGTTCCTCGACCCGTCCGGTCTGCCTCAACCAGTTGCCGGTGAACGCCGGGACGATGCGCCCGCCGATCAGGGCAATCAGCAGCAGGAAAAGGTGCATGCCAAACCGTCGGCCGACGTCGGCCCAATCGCCGTCGACATCGAAAGCGACGGTGTGGGTCAGTCCGTTGGCGATCGCCAACAGGGCAAGCATTCCAAGAATCGGAAGGTTCCGCCGGTTCCCCGCGGCGATCACGCCGGCGCCGGTAACCCCGAGGATCACCACGAGGAAAAGAACATCGATCACCGCCACCGGCGCCGGCCCGAGATGCTCGCCGAAGATCATCGCCAACCGACCGGCGAGCCACAACCCCGCGAGCAACGCCAGCGGCCAGCCCTTGACCGGCGGCCGCCCCGTCCAGTTGGGAACGGCGGTGAGCAGGAAACCGGCGACGCCGGCGGCGGCGAACCCGAAAAACATCTCGTGGGCGTGCCAGTCGACCCCCGTCATCGCCAGCGGCGGCGCCGGCCAACCGTTGAGCTGGGCGATCCAAAGTGCCATGGCGATCGCCGCGTATCCCACGGCCAGCATGAAGAACGGCCGGAAACCATAGGAAAACAGCGCGATGCGGTCCATCGCCCCGACCACTTCCTTGGACTTCGGATCTTCCACGGGTATCGCCATCACTCTTCCCTTTCCGTCGAATAGCGATGATCGCAACTCCGAACCGAGGGATTGTCGCCGCCACCGGCCGGGTCGATCGAGGTCGTCGGGCCTCCAATGAGAAAACGGGGCCCGAAGGCCCCGCGTTCCGTATTTTCGTGCCCGGGGACGGCCTCAGCCAAGGGCCTGGACGATCTGCTCGGTCATCTTCTTGGCGTCGCCGAACAGCATCATCGTCTTGTCGGCGAAGAACATCGGGTTGTCGACGCCGGCATAGCCCGACGCCATCGACCGCTTGATGAACAGGGTCGTGCCCGCCTTGTCGGCATCGAAGATCGGCATGCCGTAGATGTCGCAGCCGGGATCGGTGCGGGCCAGCGGGTTGGTGACATCGTTGGCGCCGACAACGAAAGCAACGTCGGCGGTCGAGAACTCGTGGTTGATCTCCTCGAGTTCGAACACCTCCTCGTACGGAACATTCGCTTCGGCCAACAACACGTTCATGTGCCCCGGCATCCGTCCGGCCACCGGGTGAATGGCGTATTTGACCTCGACGCCCTCTTCCTTCAGCTTGTCGGCCATCTCGCGGACCGCGTGCTGGGCCTGGGCGACGGCCATGCCGTAGCCCGGAATGATGATCACCTTCGAGGCGTTCTTCATGATGAACGCCGCGTCTTCGGCACTACCGGACTTGACCGTACGGTCGCCCCCCGCGCCGCCGGCCGCCGGAGCGACACCTTCGCCACCGAAGCCGCCAAGCAGCACGTTGAAGATCGAGCGGTTCATCCCCTTACACATGATGTAGCTGAGGATCGCACCCGAAGAGCCGACCAGCGCGCCGACGATCACCAGCGCCGGGTTCTGCAGGGTGAAGCCGATGCCGGCGGCCGCCCACCCCGAGTACGAGTTGAGCATCGACACCACCACCGGCATGTCGGCGCCGCCGATCGGGATGATCAGCAGGAAACCGATGGCGAACGCCAGAAGCACCAGCAGCCAATAGGCGCCATAGGACTCGGTCGCGCAGAACCAGACGATGAACGCCAGAATGGCCAGGCCGATCACCGCATTGAGCGGATGCTGCATCGAGAAGGTGATCGGATTGCCGCTCATCACGCCCTGCAACTTGAGGAACGCGATCACCGATCCCGAGAAGGTGATCGCGCCGATGACGGTGCCGAGCGACATCTCGACCAGGCTGCCGGGATGGATGCTGCCGACGACGCCGATGCCGTAGGCTTCCGGGTGATAGAGGGCCGCCGTCGCCACGAACACCGCCGCCAGACCGACCAGGCTATGGAAGGCGGCGACCAGTTGCGGCAGAGCGGTCATCTGAATGCGACGGGCGACGACGGTGCCGATGGAGCCACCGATCAGGATGCCGAGGATGATCATCCAGTAACTGACGACCTCGGTACTGAGCAGCGTGGTGATCACGGCGATGACCATGCCGGCGATGCCGAACATGTTGCCCATGCGCGAGGAGTCGGGCGAACTCAGGCCCCGAAGCGCCAGGATGAACAGAACGCCCGCGATCAGGTAGGCGAAGCCGGTAATTGTTTCAGCCATGGTTTCGCCCCCCTACTTCTTCTTTTTCTTGAACATGGCCAGCATCCGCTGGGTCACGATGAAACCGCCGAAGATGTTCACCGACGCGAGGATCACCGCGAAGAAACCCATGATCTTCGAGAAATCGAAATGCGCCGGCCCGGCGGCGAGCAGGCCGCCGACGATGATCACCGACGAAATGGCGTTGGTAACACTCATCAACGGCGAATGCAGCGCCGGCGTCACGCTCCATACCACGTAGAAGCCGATGAACACCGCCAGCACGAAAATGGTGAAAAGGCCGAGAAAGCCACCGCCCTCGGCCGCGGCCGCGGGCACCTGACCGGCGACGATCTGGGTCGCGTTGCCGGCGAGCTGCGCCGCCTGCGCGGCCAGCTCCGCCGCCTCGTCGGCAAGCTTCGCCGCCTGATCAACAATGGTTGCAGGTTCCATGACTATTTGGCCTCCCCTGTCAGCATCGGGTTCACCACTTTGCCGTCACGGGTAAGCAAGGTCCCTTTGACGGTGTCGTCCTCCCAGTCGAACTTGAGGGTCTTGTTCTCCTTGTCGATCTGGGGGCTGAGGAAGTTCAGAATATTCCTGGCGAACAACGCGCTCGCGTCCTTGGCCAGGCGGCCGGGAACGTTGATATGACCGACGATCTTGACGCCATGCTTGACGACCACCTTGCCGGGTTCGGACAACGGGCAATTGCCTCCGGCCTCGACCGCCAGATCGACGATCACCGACCCCGTCTTCATGGTCTTGACCATCTCCTCGGTGACCAGCACCGGTGCCGGCTTGCCGGGGATCAAGGCCGTGGTGATGACGATGTCCTGCTTCTTGATGTGGTTGGCGATGACCTCCGCCTGCTTCTTCTTGAAGTCCTCGGTCATCTCCTTGGCGTAACCACCAGAGGTCTCGGCGTCCTTCATCGCCCCTTCGTCGACCATGACGAACTTGCCGCCCAGGCTTTCGACCTGCTCCTTGGTGGCCGGGCGCACGTCGGTGGCGGTCACCACGGCTCCGAGACGCTTGGCCGTCGCGATCGCCTGCAGGCCGGAGACGCCAACGCCCATGATGAAAACCTTGGCGGGAGGCACGGTGCCTCCGGCGGTCATCATCATCGGCATCGCGCTGCCGAACTCTCCCGCCCCGTCCAACACCGCCTTGTA
>JAUXFS010000473.1 GCA_030622775.1 Rhodospirillales bacterium
GCGCTCCGGTTCTTCCCCGGCATGACCGTGCCGGCCGAGCGCAAGCTCGCCTGGGTCGACGGCTTTCTCGCCGACTACGCGCGGCGCTTCGACGTGGTCACCATGGCCCGCCACGTCGATGTCCTCGAGACCTCCACCGCCCTCCCCCTGGTCGAACCCCGCTTCACCTGATACCGACCCGCGCTCACCGCCGCGGCCGAAACCCGGAGCGTGGCCTTTTATCTCACTGCGATTTCGGCATACTGAGCCGGCAAAACTGGCTGACGCCACATGCAAGCAGGCATCAGAAGCGGTGCCTGCAGCCAACAAACAAGGTTCAGGAGGGTGAGAATGTTCTACTCTATTTGCGGCAATTCCCGCTTCCGTCTCTCGGTGACTATCGCCACTGTGCTCGGTGGGGTTTGGCTCGCCGGTGCGTTGATCGGTGGCCCGTCAACGGCATCGGCCGCCGAAGACGGCAAGAAAGTTGAGATCGAAGCCAGCCGCGATTGGCTCGGCGGGATTCCGGAGGCTCCGACCGAGGACTGGGGGGTGGCTTTCGGGGGGCGCCTCTACGACAATTGGGCCGCCGCCCTGGACGAGGAGGAGCCAAAGGAGACCCATCGCGCCTATCCGGCGGCCGGCAAGAAGAAGGGTTACAGCACGTGGCGCTGCAAGGAATGCCATGGTTGGGATTATCGGGGTGCAAAGGGAGTCTATGGCGAAGGATCGCATTTCACCGGCATCAAAGGGATCGACAGGATGGTGGGCCGAGACCCCAACTTGGTCAATCGCATCCTCAGGGACGATACCCACGGCTACACCCGCGAGATGATACCGGAGTCGGCGATGAAGCGACTGGCGTTGTTCGTCACCCGCGGGCAGCACGACGTAGACCGGTTCATCGACGGCGAGACCAAGAAAGCCCGTGGCGATGCCGCGCGTGGCGAACGCTTCTTCCAGAATATGTGCTCGCCCTGTCACGGGTTCGACGGAAAGGCCATCAATTTCCGAGGCGCCGACGCTCCGGAGTACGTCGGGACGGTGGCGCAAGCGAACCCGTGGGAGACACTGCACAAGATCCGCAACGGCCAGCCCGGCGCGCCGATGCCGGCGCTGAGGATTCTTCCGACACAGACCCTCGTCGATATCCTGGCGTACACCCAGACGCTGCCGGCGAAATAGACACGCCACGGCCAATACCGTACGGGGCAATTTCGCCCCGTGCCGAGGCCTCTCCAGGTAGTGCCGGCCGAGCCGGCGTCGGGCCGCCATTCGAAGCCGCCATCACCCAGCCCCTGGCCGAACCCCGCTTCACCTGAGAAGTCACTCCGACCGCGACCTCCTGAGGACATCCCGCCTCGGCAGTAATTCTACCCGTTTGGGTATTGCCAACTTTAGATACATTTTGCGAAAATACACGTAATAGTAGCGGGAACGACCGCCCGCGGAACAGCAGGAGAAACGGCAGTGATGCCCATGCGTGCGGGATTACACCATCTATGGCCGGTCACCGACCGGCGGATGTTCGCCCTGGCGGCGGCGCTGTGCATGGCGGTGGCGGCAATCGGCGCACCTGCCCAGGCGCAGAGCGAGCGCCTGCGCGGGGCGCAGTTCATCAACGTTGTCAAGGGCAACACCATCGTCGGGACCGACGACAAGGGGGTCAAGTTCCACGTCTTTTTCCTGAACGGTGGTGTCGCGACTTACGAGGACGCCAACGGCAACAAGGACTCCGGCACCTGGCGGGTGACCGACGACGACCGGATCTGCGTTACGTGGCGGGAAATGGGCGGCGGCAAGGAACGCTGCGTGGTCGTCAAAGTGGATGGGCAAACCATTACCTGGAAAGGAAAGGCCGTTTCCGGCAAGGGCGAGCTCTACGGCACGATCGCAGAGGGGTTCTGAAATCGGATCGATCGAAACGACAAACGAAGGACAACAAAGGGAGTGAAGACAATGGAAAAAGCGGTTTGTGGTCTCTGTCTCGGCCTCGCCGTGGCGCTGTTTGCGACGGGAACGGCGTTGGCGGCCGATATCGTCGTGATGCGAGGGTCGTCGACCGAGGTCGTGTCGACCTCCGCCGGCGGCGGGAGTACTTCGGTAACGGTCCTGCGGGGAACGCCGAGGAAAAAGACGGAAACGTACACCGAGCGCCGCAAGGCGAAACCGCAACCGGTCGCCCACGGCGTCCAGGGCGCCGGCGAAAACCTGTGGACCGTCGACTCCCGCGGCCGCATCCGCGCCTGCTGGCTGACCGGAACCGGCTACGTCAACAGCCTCAAGGTCGTCTGCACCCGCTGATCGCACCGTCGTGAAAACGCCCTCTCCCGCGTGCGGGAGAGGGTCGGGGTGAGGGTGTCGTAGAGCCCCGTCCCCGCGGTCGACGGAAGCGTGAGCGGCGCGGGCTTTCATCGTTTCTTGGTTATTGGGTCGGATAGTGCACGGGTGGGGCGGCGACGGGCCGCCCGGACGGAGCGCAACGATGCGGGTCATGCTCGAGAAACCCGGAACCGGCGAGCGCAAGGCGCTGGGTGTAGGCTGGAACTGGAGCTTCCTGCTTTTCATCTCCTTTCTCGGACTTCCCCTGTTCCTCAACGGACTGACCGTCTGGGGCGCCCTGGTCCTGATCCTCTGGGGCCTCGACTGGGCCTTGCCGCTGATCACCCCGGACGCCACCGCCACCGCCATCCTCGTTCCCGGCGCGGCCCTCGCCGGGCTGTCGGTGTTCCTCGGCTACCGCGGCAACGGAATGATCGCGAGGCGCTATCTCGCCCGCGGCTACCAGTTCGCCAGCCCGCAGAGCGCCGAAGCGCGCCAGGCCGCCCGCAGATGGGGTTTGACGGCCTAGGAGTCCGTCCTCCGCCCACCCCGAACGCCGCCTTGGCGAAGATCGGCAAGATGCCCGACGTTGAGC